>CASDWL010000042.1 GCA_949284615.1 uncultured Mycoplasma sp. | reverse complement strand
TGGATGAAAGATATGATTTCATTTTTTTTATCAATTATAAATTTGTCACTTTCTAAAAATGAAAAGTTTTTTGTTAAATTATTAATTTTCATTTTTTCCTCTTTTCATTTCTAATATATTCATATATGTTGAATCATTTAATATTTTTTCTTCAAATTTTCCACATTCTTTTATTATTTCGTTGTATGTATAATTAATGTTTGCGCTTTCTTTATTCTTAAGAGTTAATAACTTAGTAATTATTGTTTTTTTGTGCTTGTTTACAAGATTATTGTTGCTATCAATTAATAAATAATATTTGACATATTCCATTAATTCATTTTTTGTTATTTCACTATCAATTATTTTTATAATTGTATTTTTTTTTAATTATTAATCCCATTCATATTCAACAATCAATATTTTGTCTAAAAGTTGCAGGGGAATTAAGAGAAAATATTTCAACATTATCATGTGTGATCTTAAGATTTTCATAATCAGTTTTCATTATTTCCCCAATAGGCAATCTATTGAAATATAAATAAAAATTATTAAAATATTTCATTGGATTAGTTCCTATTTTTGAAAATTTATATTCATCTAGTTTATTCATTATCAGTTTCTCCTAATTTTTAGAAAAGTTTGTTCCATAATATCTTTTACTAATAATTCAGGAATAGAACTTCTTTTAGAATAATTTCCAAGAGCCATATGATTTTTGTTACTTTTACTTTTTTCTTTCTTTAAATTTAGTTTAATGTTTGATTTAAAAATAGTTGGTTTTAATGAAAATGATGAATCATATGAAGAATAATAAGTGTCATTTTTATAAGTTTCTTTTCCATTATATTCTTTAAAATTTCAATGATTTTCTTGAAATTCTCATGTCTTTGAAGTTTTGGGATTTTCTATTATTCAAACTTTAGGCTTGAAAGTCCTAATAATTAAAATAGTAGCACCTATTGTGCTTTCTCCAATTATTCGTCCTCTTTCTTTATTTTCAAAATATCTTCTTTTTACAGGGTGACAATCTTTGTTATATTTTTCATAAAATTTTTCATTTCTAACAAGTCATTCACCTTTTGAAGATATTTGTTTAATTATTCTACCTTGACAATCGGCACCTGATCATGATTCACATGGAGGAGATGCTAAAATTACATCAGGTTTTGGTAAAGTTTTTAAATCTTTAACAAGATTAAAGTTATTTAATGATAAATCAATCTTTTTATAAAAATATTTTGATTTATCTTTGAATGTTACATCATTAATGCCAATCGAATAAACTTCTAAATTAATGTTATTAAAATGTTTTTTAATAGCTTTTTTATATGATGATTCAGTATCATCATATAAAGCTCAAATAATTAAAGCTCTCTCTGTCTCTCTCTTCCCTATTTGTGATAGCTATTTTTTTTAACATATAATTGATATTTTACACAGATATTTATATAAGTATAATTTAACTTATTTTTAACTTATTTAACTCATTTAATATCTTGTTTTAATTCAAGATCATATGATGTTAATTTTTTTGAATCATAATTTTTATCATTTAATGATACTGCTGTCAATCTATTATTTGAATAAGTTTTATAATAAAGAGTTTTACTATCAAAATCATAACAATCGGAATAAACTGTTAATTCATTTCTATTTTCATGAGCATGAACTGTACCTTTTGTTTGAGCAACAGAATCTAAAATATGGAAAAATTGACTAATATCCTCTTCATTATTATTTGATATAGAAACTGAATTTGTAAAAGCTGCTCTTACAAAACGATCTTGCGATGTAAGAGATCCTGGTAAACCAATTGTTCCTACTCCGTTAGAAACAATTTTAATATTAGAATCAAATAAATTAGTTCTAGGATCAGGTGATACATTAACATAATTATTCATATTTTCTAAATGAAAATTAAATTTAGGGCTATTAGTTAATGTTTTATAAGGATTATTATAAATTTGCAATCCTTCATTTGTAGATTCCACCACAATGCATTGTTTATCATCACAAATTATTCAATGTAGTGGAGTTAAAGGTATTTCTTTACTAAAAGGAATGTCAACTATATTAACATCTTGTAAACTTTTTTTAACTTCATCTACTGATGAACAAGAACCCAATATATAAGGAATAAATTCAAAAGGTGTTACATTCTTTTTGTTATTTGACTTTTCAAAATATTTTGCATAACCTTTAAAATATAAACCTGCCATAAATAAACCTTTTTCATTCATAGCATCATAAAATAATGGATAATCATTTGCTATCATACCCATTCCTATAAGGGAATATTTAATATCAATATTTTCATCATTAGATTTAAATTTTAATAAATAATTTTTTGGCATAATTATAACTTTTGTTCATGGTAATTCATATTCAAGATCCAAATTTCTACCATAAAAATTATTTTTATATTTTATTGCAGTACACATATATTAACTCTCCTAACGTTTTGATACTAATATTATTTTAATATTATTAATAATCAAAATGTCTATAAAAAATATTTGATAAAATTTTCATATGAAAAATTGATTGTATTTATTAATTACTATTATTTGAACTTTTATATTAAGTTTTAATATATTACTATTTGTAGAATTATTTTTTGAAATAACAAAATTTAATTTATTAAATTTTTCAATTGCTATAACATTTTTAATAATCAATTTAATTTTTATCACAATATTATTTTGTAATTCAATAAAAGATTTTATTTTTGTTTTATATTATTATATAGCATTTAAAAGATCTCAAAATAGTACAATTCTACAAAATAATATAATTCAAAATAATCCCAAAGTAATTTTGTTATATACAACATGTAATGATTTTGATGAAAAAAGTTTGAAGAAGTGTATAAAGCAAAAATATAGTAATTTTGAAACATTTATTTTAGATGATTCTAATAATTCTAAATATATTGAAAAAATTAATAATTTTATAAAAAAATATCCTGAAATAAAAATAATAAGAAGAGAAAATAGAGAGGGATTTAAGGCAGGAAATATTAATAATTTTTTACAAAATTATCACATAGATTATGATTATTTTGTACTTTTAGATAGTGATGAAATTATTCCGAATGATTTTATTATCAAATGCTTACCTTATTTTAATAATAAAAAAATAGGTGTTGTTCAGGCGAATCATAAAGGTACTAGATCAAATAATTGATTTAGTTTTTATGGAGAATTAGGTGTTTATCCATCATGGACAACATTTATTTCTATTAAAAATAAATATGGAACAGTAACACTAAATGGACATGGTGCTATGATATCTAAAGAATGTTATCAACAATCAGGTGGATTTCCACCTATTGTAGCTGAAGATTTGGGATTTACAATTAATTTATTAAATTCAGGTTATCAAATAGCTTTTGCAAGAGAAATAATTTGTGAAGAAGTATTCCCAATAGATTATTTAGCTTTTAAAAAAAGAGCTATTAAATGAACTCAAGGAAACATAGAATTTTTTAAAAAATATTTTCTAAAAATATTAAAACTAAAAATTCCATTTTTTCAAAAACTGGATTTATGATTATCTATAACTTCTTTATCATTAACAATATTTTCGTTATTTATATTAATCATTAATTTTTCAATTTTATATCCATTAGGTTTTAATTATGCAAGTTCAAATCAATTAATTTTATGGATTGAATTTGCTCTTATGATAATATTTGCAATAACTCCTTTTATTAATGATTTTATATTTTTGATTAAAAGAATGAATTTTTTTAAACTAATATTTTATATTTTATTTTGTTTATTACTATATACATCATTAATAGTATGCACCATTAAAACTTTATTGTTATCTTTATTAGGAAAAAAAGCAAAATTTATTGTTACACCTAAAAAATCTTCTAAATATAATTTATGAGAAGCAATTAAATATAACTTTCTAGAAATTATTATAGCAACATTATTAATAATATGCATTGTATTAATAAATATTTATTTGCCTATGCATAGACTTGCTGGAACTACAATATTATCAATATTATCTTTGTCTTTATACTCTACAATTTTCTTAACTTTAATGAGTAATAG
>CASDWL010000041.1 GCA_949284615.1 uncultured Mycoplasma sp. | reverse complement strand
TTAAGAATGGGTAGTTTTTAGGTATTTTTAATTTATTTTTTATGTAATATTTTATAATTTATTTAATTGAATTTACTATACTTAATATATTAGGATAAAAGGAGAATATTTATGCCAGCAGTAGGTATTACATTAAGATGTGAAGAATGTAAAATGGAAAATTACATTACAAAGAAAAATAAAAAAAATACAGTGGAAAAAATAGATTTGAAAAAACATTGCCACAAATGTAATAAACATACTTCTCACAAGGAGAAAAAATAGATGAATTCTCAAAAATTATTTGATGTCTTGAAGGAAAAGAAAATAGACGCAATAATTTGTGAATCACCTCAAACAAGAAGATGATATACAGGTGTTAGTACAACAGATGGTTGATTAATAATTGAATCTAATAAAGAAGCCACATTATTTGTTGATGGTAGATATATAGAATATGCAAAAAATAATGCTAAGAATGTTAAAGTAAATCTTTTAAAAAAAGATTCTCTACAAAAATGATTATTGAGTAAAAATTTTAAAAAAATTGCAATAGAAGATAATTATTTAACTTTATCTAAAAGAGATTATTTAAAAAAAATATTTACTGGAACAAAAGTGACATTTACTTCTATAAATGCTCAGATGTTTAGAATTGTTAAATCTGAGGATGAAATCAAATTAGTACAAAAAGCAATAGATATTTCCCTAGAGTCTTTTGAAGTCTTAAAATCATATATTAAAGAAGGAGTAACTGAAAAAGAACTTCAACATAAATTAGAATATATTATGGTTAGAAAAGGTGCAGAAAGAGAAGCTTTTGATTCTATTGTTGCTTTTAATGATTCAACTGCAGAACCACATCATCATTCGTCAGATAAAAAATTGAAAAAAGGTGATATGGTTACTATAGATTTTGGTGCTCAATATGATGGTTATTGTGCTGATATTACAAGAACTTTTATCTATGAGAATCAAGGAAATGAAAAATTTAATGAAATATTATCTATAGTAGAAGAAGCTGCTAGATTAGGAAGAGAAGCTGTTAAACCAGGAATTAAAGCAAGTGAAATAGATAAAGTTTGTCGTTCTTTCATCAAATCAAAAGGATATGATAATTTCTTTGTACATTCTACAGGTCATGGGTTAGGTATTGATGTTCATGAATTTCCATATGTATCTACTACATCAGATATAGTTTTGGAGCCTGGCATGATTATTACAGTAGAACCAGGAATTTATATTGAAAAACTTGGTGGCGCAAGAATAGAAGATGATGTTTTAGTAACGAAAGATGGTAATAAGGTTTTAACTAGAAAGTAGGTAATTATGATAAGTGTAAATGATTTCAAACCAGGGATTACATTTCAATTAGATGGAAGTATTTTTGTTGTTTTAACTGCACAGCATTCAAAACAAGGTAGAGGGCAAGCTAATGTCAAAGCTAAGGTTAAAGATTTAAGAACTGGAGCAACAACAATTAAATCTTTTACTGGCGGAGACAAAGTTCAAAAAGCTCATATTGAAACAATAGCAATGAATTATTTATATAATGACAATGTAAATGCTATATTAATGGATGAAACAACATATGAACAAATTGAAATTCCATTGAATCGTTTGGAATGAGAATTAAATTTTTTAGTTGAAGGATCAAAAGTTAAAGTTAGAAAATTTGGAGAGGAAATTTTAGATATTGAAATTCCTTTGAATATAGAAATTGAAGTTGCTGAAGCTTTTGATGCAGTTAAAGGAAATACTACAACAAATCCGCAAAAAAAAGTTACTTTGGTAACAGGATATGAAATTGAAGTTCCTATGTTTATTAAACAGGGAGATATTATAATAGTTTCTACTGAAGAAGGAAAATATATAGGAAAAGGGAAAAAATAATGGTTAGTAATTTAGTTCTTCATTCAAATCAAAAAATTTCTCTAATTATCGATAAAAAAGCTTTTGAAGATATTATTAATTCTTTAGATAAAACAATTGAAGGAATTAAAATTAATGATTCAAAAACTGAAATAGTAATTAGAGAAAAAGAAAATAACATTTTTTTTCAAATAGAAGTAAAAGTTTCTTCTAAAGTAAACATTAGTGAAACAATTAAAAAATTAAAAAATAAAATTGAAATGCATTGTCTATTTTTAGTTGATAAAAAACCTAAAAATATTACCATTAATTATGTAGGTTCTTTTTAATTAAATATATTAATGAAATAAATTAATAGAATTTATTTTCTATTTGTTCATATTTTTAAATTTCTCAATGATTCTAATAGTTGGTATAGAAATTGTAAAAGCAATAGGTATTGTTAAATAAGTTTTAGTAACTATTCCAAATAGAGATAAAGGATATTGTTTTGCAAAATCTATATTTTTTGAATAAAATCTTTGAGAATATTTTAAATAAGCATATGGACCTCATAATCATCTAAAGATGACTATAATTAAAATAATCATTGATAATATATAGATTTTTCTTATATATAATCAATCTCTTGTTGTTTTATATTTTATTAAAGAAAAGATTAAATATCCTGTTGTAGTTATACTAAAAAATCCAATAAGAACATAAATAGCAATAGGAATAATATTTTTGGTGCTTACTCCTTCATATCTAAATTGTTCATTAAATAGTTGAAAGAAAAATATCACAAGCGAACTTATTATAACTATCATGATGGTTATAATGCTTATGTATATTGAACTATTTTTATTTTTATAATTTTTCATGAAAATTGCTGCCACAATGCTTACTAATGGAGCTACTATGGCATATTCTATCATTCAATATCCTATTCCAGAAGTTATAAAAGTAAAGATAGTATCACATATTAAAGAAAATATGCTCCCTTTAATTGATCCAAATAAAATTCCATTAAATATTCAAAATAATAATTCTATATTGAAGTTCAAAGGACCTTTAAATATCATATAACAAGAAATTTTAATTACACTATATAGTGCCAAAAGAATTGACATGTAAGCAATATCTTTTATAGAAAATTTAAAATAATATGATAATTTATTTGTAATACACCTCTTATTAGAAAATTAAATTATTTATAAATTTAAATTATATTTAATTTAAGAAAAAATTCATTCTTATTTTTCTTCTTTATTTTCGTTTTTAGTATCAATATCATTTATATTATTTTTTGGCAAAGAGATAAAATTATCTTGTTTAGATTTATCTAATAGTTTTTCATATTCTTGTTCCATTTCTTTTATTTTATTTTTTAATTCATCATTCGTATTTTTTAATTCATTCATTTGAATTTCAATGTTTTTTATATCTTCTACAATAGAATCTAAAAAAATATCTACAATAATTGGACTATATCCATTAATAACAGATTCAAATTTTACATTATTTATTTTATCTATTAATTTCTTCATATAAACTCCAATTAAAATTTAATGATGTAATAATTCTTTTTTCCTTTTTTAATTAATAAATATTTGTAATCAAAAAATTTTGGAAAAATTTCTTCATTTTCATCTTTTTTAATTTCTCCATCAATATTAATTGAACCACTTATTAACATTTCTCTAGCTTCTCTTTTAGAAGAACATATTTTTGCCTCAACTAATAAATCAATTAATTTTCTCTTTTGTTTATTATTATCAAAAACTGGAAGATCATTCAAAATAAGTTCTAATTGTTCCATTGTAATATCTGTCACAGATTTAGTAGAATCAAATAAAATTTCAGTTATTTCTTTTGCATTTTTTGCTTGAGTTTTTCCATGAATATTTTGAACAACTTCTAAAGCTAGCATTTTTTGAGCTAATTTTTTCTTAGGTTCGCTTTTGTGATAAAACATTATTTTTTCTATTTCTTCATCTTCCAAAAATGTATATCAATTTAATAATTTTTCTACATCATCATCTTTTTGATTAATAAAAAATTGATACATACTATATGGAGAAGTTTTATGTCTATTTAATCATACTGCGCCTTCAACACTTTTTCCAAATTTTTTACCATCAGAATTTAATAATAAATTTAAGGTAATACCTAATGCATCATTATCACCATAGAATTTTCTTATAAGTTCTAAACCTGTTGTAATATTACCTCATTGGTCTGAACCTCCAGCTTGAACTTTAATATTTTTATTTTTATATAAAACAGAAAAATCATATCCCTGTAAAAGGGTATAAGTAAATTCTGTAAATGAAATTCTTGTTTCTAATCTAGTTGCAATAGATTCTTTATTTATCATATAATTCACATTGACATATTTACCCACATCACGTAAAAAATCTAATATATTCATATTTTTATAAAAATCATAATTATCTATTACTTCAAGACCAAATGCTTCTAATTGTTCTTTTATAGCTTTTTTATTTTTTTCTAATGTTTCTTTATCTAATAATTTTCTTTCATTTTCTTTGAATGAAGGATCTCCAATCATTCCTGTTGCTCCACCTAAAACACCATAAGCCTTAAGGCCCGCTTTTGAAAATCTTCTCAATATTGTAATAGGAATATAATTACCTAAATGTAATGATTCAGCAGTAGGATCAAATCCTATATAAATCCCATCTCCTTCTTTTAAATTTTTTATTTTATCTTCATTAGTTATATTATTAATAATTCCACGTTTTTTTAAGTTTTCAATTAGTTTTTCTATTTTAGTCATAATTCCTCTTTGATTTAAAAAATATATACATCATTTATTGATAAATTATTACAATCCACTAATCCATCTTTTGGGATTCCAATTGTGTTGTATGAAATTATCATTCCTTCTGATTTAATTTTCATTACCTCTGTATTTAATATTTTTGTTCCATTAAAAGTTATAGAACCATTAGTAGCAAATAAATAATTTTGGTCTTTATTTATAGATGTTGCATTGGTAATAATTTGTTTTTCAATTTGATTTTTAAATAAAACTTTTAGCACTTTTAATTTATTGCTATATTGATGATTTTCAATTTGAATAACTTTGCCTATTTGAAAAAATGGTTCAAAATCTTGTTCACTTAGATATTCACTGAAACGCTCCAATAAATAATTTTTATTTTCTATACTTAGCAAATGATATCCTTCTTCTAAATTAAAATATTTTTTATAATTTATAATATTTATTCCAACAATTTTCTCTTTAGAAAAAATTAAAATAAAATCATCTTTAATAATAGTTTCAAAATAAGGATCATTATCAAAATCTTTAAATAGAATTAAAGCATTACTTTTATTATTAAAAAATTTATGATTATTTGTAATTGAAATTGCCATACGTAATTAATTATAAAATATTTATTTTAAATATTTTGATAGTAAAATGCCACAAGCAATTGCAACATTCAATGATTCAAATTTTATTGGAATATAAACTTTATAATCTAATAATTTTATAATTGATTCACTTATTTCATTTGATTCATTACCTAATACTAAAGATAATTTCTCATCTTTAATTTCTAATTTATTATAATCAATGGCATTTTTTAATAATGAACCTATAATTTTATATCCTGTGCTTTTTAAATTCTGTATAGCTTCATAAATGTCAACATTATTAATAATATTAGTATTAAAAATTGCTCCTTGAGTTGCTCTTAATATTTTAGGATTATATATATCAACTCCTTTTGCAATAATATTTTGAATACCAAAAGAATAAGCCGTCCTAATTATTGTACCCAAATTTCCAGGGTCATTAATATTATCTAAAATTAATATGAAGTTATTATCATAGTTAATATTATTATTTAAAAATTTACAAACACCAATATATGGTTGTGGTGTCTTAGTAGTAGATAATTTACAAATATTTTCATAAGATGTATAATAAATTGGAATTTTCTTCTTTCCATTTATTTTGAAATCTTTATTTGAAGTAATAATAAATTTAAGAATTTCTTGATGTTTTTGAGCTTCTTCTATTAAATGCAAACCTTCTATAATAAATTCTTGATATTGATAACGATATTTTTTTTGCAATAATTTTTTAACATGTAAAAATTGAGATTTTAATAAAGAGAATTCATTATTCATTATCTAATTTTAATATAAAGTCTTTCCCTTTTTGCGATTCAAACTCAGATAAACCCTCAAAACCTTTTTGTCTTAATATTTCATAAACAATTAAATTAACTGAATTTGCAAGATTTAATGACCTACATTCTTTTTTCATTGGAATTCTTAAACAATTATTAATATCATTTTGAAGAATTTTTTTAGGTATTCCAGTTGATTCTGTGCCAAACATAATTCAAACTTCATCTTCATTTAGAAAGTTAACACTACTATAATTTTTTAATCCATATCTAGTAATGTAATAAATTTTTTTATTTTTATATTTTTTAAGAAATTCTTGATAATTTTCATGAACTTCAAATTCAATATCATTTAAAGTTCTTCCTGCAGAAGATCTTTTAATATTTGGATGAAATAGATCAAATGATATTGGTTTAATTATATGTAACTTAGCGCCTGTAGCATAACATGTTCTAATAATATTGCCTGTATTTGGAGGTATTTCAGGCATATATAATACAACATTAATCATAGTTTATAAATATTTAGAATTTAATAATTCCTAAAAATAGCAAGACTGAAACTACTATTACTGCAACAATAATTAAAGCTCAAATTATAAATCCAACTATTACAAGCGTTGAATTTTTTTTCTTTTTAGAATTTTTTTCATTTTTATTATCAACTACAACTTTGGCATTATCTTCAACTTTTGAAGGTTCATTTACAGGGATCGGATAATTTTGTTTATTGTTTTCAATTATAGAATGTGAATTAGTTGTGTTGATGTTAGTTGATGAAGTGTTATATTGATTTTGATAATTTGAATTGTTATTTACATTAGTATCTAAAGTGGATGTATATGTATCATTATTTTTAAATGTTAAAGTATTTGTATTATTAATTATTTTAGTAACATTATCAATTTTGTTGGCTAATTCATTCATTTGATTATCAATGAAATCCATTCTACGATCAATTTCATTTTGATATGTTTGTGATTGATCAATTTGCATCTGTTGTGTTTCTATTAATTTTAAAAGATGAGGATTTGAAGTATTAGCTAAAGAAGTATCAGATACCATCATTGTTTGATCACCTAAAGGTCTTCTATTTGGATTTAAACCTCCTTGACCAGGAACTGCTGAAAATTCTATTGTACCTTGATATCTTTGTCTAGATTGTGTAGGGATTCCATACATATAATTTGATTCAATAATATCAGTTCTATTTCCTCTTGGAGCCCCTGTATATTTATTTAATTTTTTAAATCTATCTATTTGTTGAGGTGTTCTATTGTAGTTATATTGTTCATTTTCATCATAATATTCATCTGCATAATCTTCTAAATATGAATCATATTTATCTACAAAATAATCAAATCCTCTTCTCCCATTTCATTTAGACATAATTTTAAATCCCCTTTTAATAAATATCTGTTGTATGTTAATGACGCAAAATTCTATTTTTAAGAATTTCTAAAGTTTAATTAAAATCTAATTAGCACTTTTAAACTTTCAAAATGCATTAATAATTTTACCATGTTTTAGTTTTATTTTTATGCAATATCTATAATTTTGTCATTTCTAAAATTGTAAAATGATAGTTTTTGAGTGTTTTATAAGATTATGAATTCATGAATAAATATATCTAAAAAAATAAATATGAAGTAAAATTAAAAATATATAAAAACAAATATAAAAACAAAATTAGATAACTAGATGTAATTTTAAAAGTTGTATTCATTTAAAAAAGGAGAACTAATGCAATTTATTGATAAAAGATCTAAGTTGATAGGTACTATTGGACCATCATCAGAAAAATATGAAACATTGAAAGAATTGGTAATTTCAGGATTAACATGCATTAGAGCCAATTTTTCTCATGGAAGTCATGAGGAACAAAAAGCTAAATTTGATAATGCTAAAAAAGTATCAAAAGAATTAAATATTCCTATTTCTATTATGCTAGATACAAAAGGGCCTGAAATTAGATTAGGAAAAATGAAAGATGGAGCCCAATTAATTAAATCTAATACTGAAGTTGTAGTTTATACAAAAGAAGAAGATTTTCAGAATTTAATTGGAACAGAAAATAAATGATCAGTTTCATATCGTATGGATAAAGATGTTAAAAAAGGAGACAGAATTGTTTTTGATGATGGAAAACTTGTAACAGAAGTTGTATCTGTACAAGAAGGAATTATTAATATTGTTACTAAAAACCAACATTTATTGAAAACCAATAAAAGAATTAATATTCCAGGAGTAGAGTTTTCTTTACCATTTCTTTCAGAGAAAGATAAAAATGATGTTATTTTTGGAATTAAAGAAAATATAGATTACATTGCAGCATCATTTGTAAATTCAGCAAAAGATGTTAATGAATTAAGAAATATTTTGAAAGAAAATAATGGTGAACAAATTAAAATAATTTCAAAAATTGAATCTCAAACAGGAATTAATAATATTGATGATATTATTGCAGCATCAGATGGTATCATGATTGCTAGAGGAGATTTAGGTCTTGAAATCCCTTATTATGATGTTCCTTTTTATGAAAAGATGATTATAAGAAAATGTAGAGCATTAGGTAAACCAGTTATTGTTGCTACTCAAATGTTAGACTCAATGGAAAAAACTCCACAACCTACTAGAGCAGAAGTTACTGATGTTTATTGAGCAACTGAATTAGGAGCAGATTCTACAATGTTATCAGGAGAATCAGCATCTGGAGATTTTCCTATTGAAGCAGTTAGAGTAATGTCAACAATTAATTTAAGAGCAGAAAAAGAATTTTATAAAAAACTTTACTATCCAGTTCAATTGGAAGAAGTTTGAAATAAATCTTCAAAAAGCAAAAGAGATGAAATTGCATATAATGTTGCTAAAAAAGCTATGAGTGGAAAATACAAATATATTGTTGTAAGATCACAAACAGGTGAATTATTAAGTGAAATAGCTAAATATAGACCAAATGCAGCAATTATAGGTTTAGTTGGGGATGAAAAACAAATTGGTAAATTTGGAGTTACAAATTCAGTGTTTGTTTCATTAGATTCTATTAAATTCTTCAATGAAGTAAAAGATAATTTTGAAAAAGCTAAAGAAGTATTAAAACCCTTCTTCCCAAATAAAGGTGATAAATTCTTAGTTATTGATCAACATGCTGAAAAAGAATTTACTTTTTAATTTATCATAATCAAATTTGTAATTTATTAATTAACTTAAGATATGCATACAAAAAAAATAACAATTATTGGTTCTGGAGCTCTTGGGACATCTTTAGCAAATGTCTTAAAAGATGCTAATAGTAAAAATGAAATTTTAATTTATGGTATAGATGAAAATGAATTAAATGATCTTTCACAAGGAAAAAATGATAAATACTTTCCTGGAATTACATTCAATTCTTTTAAAGTATCAAATGATTTAAAAAAATCAATAAAAGAATCTAACTATTTAGTTTTAGCAATTCCTTCAATAGCAATTGAAGATACAATTTTAGAAATATTAGAAAATGCTAATGATGATACATTAATTATTAATGGAAGCAAAGGCTTCTTTCCTAATACAAACAAACCAATTCATGAGGAATTAGTTAATAGAACACAAAATAATAAAAAAATTAGAGGTGTTGTATCTATTTTAGGTCCATCCTTTGCCTCAGAAATAATAAAAAAATCATTAACTTCAATTGCAGCAGTAGGAAAAGATCTTAATCAATTAATAGAAGTTCAAAAATTATTTAAAACAAATTATTTTAAATTGTATTGTCAAACTGATGTAATTGGTGCTGAAATTGGAGGAATCTATAAAAATATTTTAGCTATTGGTGCAGGAATGCTAAACCAATTAGGATATAAAATTAACACTTTGGCTGTTTATTTAACTAGAGGTATGAAAGAACTTTCAATTTTTAATAAATTTATGGGTGGAGAAGAAAAAACCATTTATGGATTAACTGGATTAGGCGATTTAATTCTAACAGCAACAGATACTAATTCTCGTAATTACACTTTTGGAATGAATTTTGTTAAAGGTAAAAAGGATACTCAAAATATCACATTAGAAGGTTTAACAGCTTTAAAAATTGTTGAAGATATAAGAAGAAAAAATAACCTTTCATTACCTATTCAAGAAGCTTTATACAATGTAATTTATAAAAATAATTCTATAGAAGAAGAAATAAAAAAAGTATGAGCTAGAGAATTAAATAAAGAGGAATAAAATGAAAAAATACATATTTGCAACTGATGTAGATGGAACATTATTAAATGATTTTGGAGATGTTCATCCTGAGACTATTGAAGCTTTTAAGTTAGCCCAAGAGCAAGGTTCATATACAGTTATAGCTACAGGAAGAGCTGTGATTAGAACTAAACCATTATTATCTAAGATTCCTTATATTGATTTTTTTGTTTGCAACAATGGAAGTGTTGTATATGATGTTAAGCAAGATAAAATGCTTTATTTAGCTGGAGTAAATCCTAATCATTATCCTAAAATTTTAGATTTTGCAAGAGAACATAAAGTTGTTTTTAAATTACATACGGATCTAGATTGAATTGGAGATGCTGAAAATGAAAAAGAAAAACCAACACCTTTAACAAATGATTTAGATCAAAAAATAAGACAATACGTTGAAGAAAATCCTAATAGTACAACATTATTTAATGGTCAAACACCAACACAACTTTCAATTAATGCAAGTGAAGAATTTTGCAAAAAATATTTAAAACAATTTGAAGAATGATTTGGAAAAGATTCAAGTATTTTTTTAACAAATTCTATTTATATAGATGTTAATCCTCAAAATAAATCAAAATGAACAGGTTTACTAGAACTTGCAAAAATTTTAAATATTAATTCAGATTGTATAGTAACTTTTGGAGATAGTTGTAATGACTTGGAAATGTTAATAAATGCAAAAGAAAATGGTTTTCCATTAGCTAATTCCAAACCTGAATTACTTGAATATATTCCTGCTAAAATTGGTTCAAATAATACAAATGCAATTGCAAAAAAGGTTTTAGAATATTTAAAAAAAGACTAGTTTTTTAATATAATAAACAATATATGTGGTAGATATGGCGAAATGGCTAACGCATCGGGTTGTGGCTCCGACATGTGCGGGTTCGATCCCCGTTATCTACCCCATTTTTT
>CASDWL010000040.1 GCA_949284615.1 uncultured Mycoplasma sp. | reverse complement strand
TTTTCGTTTTTTATATTTTACAAGGACGACCAGGGAGAAATCTCTGGTTTTTTATTTATCGGTATTCATTTTGGTAACTTTATATTAGAAATTTCATCAATTAACATTGTGTCAATTGAATAATTACTAAATAGATTTTTCTTAATTCCATTTATTTCTATAGATTGTCTTGAAGAAGTAGTCATTCTTATAACATTAATTAAATTATTTTCCATAATATAATCTAAAAATTTAGTTTCTAATCTATCTTTATTACTTAAACTAAATTTATTTTGAATTTTTATAAATTTGTCTTGTATATTGTTTTTCTTTTTATTTGTAGAATAGAATCTTTGGATAATATTTTCAGTTAAAAAATCAAAATTTAAATTATCTATTAATAATTCACTTATTGCTTTATCAAATAAAATGGTTTTATCATATTCATCTTTATCATTATTTTTTAAATTTTTATAAGTTATTTCTACAATTTTAATTGCTTCATTAATATTATCATAATTAATACTTGATTCATTACCTGTAAAAAAAGAATTAAAAGGGCTCACTCATTCACCCATATATTGAAGTAAATTTAAATTGTTATTAAAATAATCTAAATTATTTTGAATTATTTTTAAATATGAAATAGGCAATTTTATTCTTTTAATATTTTGCAAAAAATTAGGTTTTGAAAAAGCATATTTATTTATGTATTTCTTGCAATTTTCTTTTATTACATCTTCATTATTTATAACAAATGAGTAAATTGAATTTTTGAAATTACTATATAATGTATCTTGTGAAAATTGAGATTTATGTTCTTTTTTGTTATTAAAATCATTGAACCTATATTTAAAAATTATCAAATTAGGATTATTTTTGTTGAATGAAAATAATCTTTCCAAAAAATTATCTATAGCCTCATGATTGGATGAACACATAGCTACATTTTTATTTTTGCAAATAATAGATTCTGTTATTGCACATAATGTTTGTGTTTTTCCAGTTCCTGGAGGACCCTGCAAATAAAATAAATCATTTGCATTAATTGCTTTTTGGACTGCTAATTCTTGCTTTTCATTTAATTGATATTTTTTATACACATCATCTGGTATTTTGTTTTTAAAACCTTCAATTTTAGAAGGATTTTTTATTGACTTAAATAATTTATAATTTTTATAATATCCATTATTTAATTGTTTTGTTGAATAATAATACCTTTTTATTTTAGCTGCTATTGCTTTTTGATTACTCTCTATTGAAATTCAATTATTATAATCATCGCTTATCAAAATATCTTCTAATAGTTGTTTGCAATCATATTTATTGTTTTCTAATGACAATGAAATATCATATATTATATTTAATTCTGTATCATCTAAATATTTTTCAAAATTATTAATTCTCTGATTTTTTGTTTCCAACTCATTAATGCTTTTTTCTAACTCATTTTTATTTGATTCTATTTTGAAAATGTTCGCTTTTGCTATTTTTGAATTTTCTTCATAACTTAGTAATGTTATTTTTAATTCTTGAAATTGATGTTTGAGATCATTGATTTCTATTTCAATGCTTTGAATTTTTTGATTCAGATCTTTAATTTTTAGGTCTTTTTTATCCTCTTTTTAGTATTTTTTAATTCTTTATTGAAATCTTTTATATTTTGTTCTTTATTTTTTATAGATGAATTGATATTTTCTTTTTGTATTTCAATGTCTTTTATTTTGTTTTTTCATTCA
The DNA here is from genome assembly GCA_949284615.1 of uncultured Mycoplasma sp. Classification (GTDB taxonomy): domain Bacteria; phylum Bacillota_I; class Bacilli_A; order Mycoplasmatales; family Metamycoplasmataceae; genus UBA710. The sequence goes on along the minus strand of CASDWL010000040.1, from coordinate 4,598 downwards.
TTTAAGTCTTTATAATGATTTTCTAATTTATTTTTTAATTGTTCAGTTTCCTTTATCTTTCTATCTATTTCATTTTGGTTTTCATTTAACTGTTCTTGAAATAAAATGTTTTTATCTATTTGATTAATTTCAATAGTTTTAATTTTATAATCTTCATTCATTTCATTGTCAATTGATAAAAATTGATTTTTTAAATTTGCAATAAATTTAAATTTAGAAGCTAAATATAATTTATCTTGAAAAAGAAATAATTTATTAGAAATATCTTCCTTGATACTAGAACCTTTTTTAACATACATATCATATAGTAATCGTAAAAAATTTTCTCAATTACTTAAAAGTAATTCATCATTTTGAAAATCATTATTATCAAAATATTTAGTTGCTGATATTATTAAATCTTCAATATCATAAAATGATGTGGGTTTATCTTCATTTTCAGCTAAGCTAAAATTGAATACATAATCATCATTAAATGATTTATTATGACTTAAATTTTCATCTAAAAATTCTATTCTATTTAAATCAAAATATAATTCTTGTTTTCTATCTTCCTTAATCCTAATGTCAACATATAAAGATATAACATTGTGATCATAAATAGGTTTATCCAGTTCAATCACAATACATAAATTTTTCACAGGATTATTCCTATTAATATTTCTAAGAATAACAGATCTCTTATTTAAATAATGAAAACTAACATACTTAGAACTTGTTTGTAAAATATTTTGTAATTCTAAAATGTTCTTTTCTAGAGTATTTTTGTTTTTAAAAAATGATTTTAATGAAAAATCAATAATGTCTTCATATTTCATTTTTTTATCTTTTAGATTAAGTTCTGAAAATGTTAAAAGTACATCATCATTGCTAATTGGTTTATTATTTATTTTTAAAAAGATATTTGACATTTTTATCAAGGCCTAACTTCATTTTTATTTAGTGTTATTGTAAATTCTAGAAAAGGAGAATAAGCATAAAGATTTAGTGTTCTAGAATATCAATCATTTGCATTTGTGGCATTTGGATTATATTGGAAAATGTCTCCATTTGCATTGGTTATATAATCTATATAAGTACCTCTATAATAATAATTACCACTATTTACATTTGTAGATGCGGTACCGACATTTATGGTTAAAGAGAATGCATATGTATTACCTATAAAATTCTTTACATCTATATTTAATAAAGGTTCATATTGAACTACACGAAATATTTTTGATTCATATGATGAATTTGTATTAGAGCATGAAACAGAGGAAACTATTGGAATAATAGATAATGATAAACTTGAAGATATTAATAAATATTTTTTATATGTCATAATAAACCCTTTCTTTAATTTGTGTATACCGTCACTTTTATTGTTGATACACCTATACTTTCTAGTCCGTTATAAATTGAATTAATAGAGTAAGTATATGACGGGTAATAACCCTCTTTAATAATAGAAAGATGTAATAAATCCCCCGGATTAATAAATGCTCAACGTCCATTAAAAGTCTTGTATCTTAATTTTCCTGAAATAAGTTTAATATTTATATCACATGTTCATGAAGGGAGTTTAAAAGGAGGTTGAGTACTTCCAGAACTTTTTAATTGTCAATCTCATTGAAGGAAATTGTTAATTTCATTATTTGTTTTAAAAAAATTCGCCATTTGTTCTTGATCATTCATGTCTAATACAATGTTTTCAGGTCAAGTTATATTAGAAGAAGAATCAACTGACACTGTATATACAACATAATTAGATTTACATATTATTGAATTAGTTTGTGAATAATCCAAATGTTCTCCATATATGTCATAAACATCTCTAGTATTGTCATTTAGAAAGGCTATGTCCCCATGTTTTGCAGTGATTAAATGAATCTGATCATTTTTTATAATATTTTTTGGGAATTATATCTGAATGTTTAGAATCAAATGAAGTTTCTGCCTCTCCTTCATTTATTGTTAAAGTTGCAACTTTATACTCACCAATAAAATTCATTAATTGGGTTGATAGCAAAGATTCATTATTAATAACTCTAAATTGTTTAATATCATCCTTTGAAGCATTTGTATTAGAACATGAAATAGATGCACTTATTAGTAAAAATGGGAAAATTAAACATAATATTCTATATATATATATATATATGATTATGAGTTTGAATTTTGTTCATAATTCATAATTCTATCGCTTTATTAATAAACTCATAAGAATAATTACCCTCATTTTATGTATTATTAATATGCAAAACAATCTGATTAGATTTAAAAAATACATAATATAATATTTACATTAAATATTATAGGTATTTTATGAGATTAAAAGGATTATTTACTTCGGAATCAGTGGGAAAAGGTCATCCTGATAAAATATGTGATCAAATAGCAGATAAAATCTTAGATGCAATTCTAACTCAGGATGCTAATGCTAGAGTGGCTATTGAAGTAATGGCTACTAATAGATTAATAGTCATTGGTGGAGAATTAACAACATCAGCTTATGTAGATGTTGTTCAATTAGCTTGAGAAATATTGTTAGATCTTGGATATAATGAAAATGATTTTTCTATTTTATCTAATGTTCATTCTCAATCACCAGATATTAGTCAAGCAGTGGATAAAATAGATTCTCAAGAAATTGGAGCAGGTGATCAAGGGATAATGTTTGGTTATGCAACAGATGAAACTAAATCATTTATGCCATTACCGATTATAATTGCTCATGATTTAGTAAAAACTTGTGAAGAATTAAGAATATTGGGAGATACTGACATAAAATCAGATATGAAATCACAAGTAACTATAGATTATCATGATACTAACAATATTAAAATACATACAGTTGTAATGTCAATTCAACATAATGAAAATATTGAATTAGATAAATTTAAAACTAAAATTATTGAAAAAGTTATTAAACCAACCATTAATAAGTATTTTCCAAATATTAACTATGATTATATTATTCATATTAATCCTTCAGGAAAATTTTTGATTGGTGGTCCTATAGGAGACACAGGTCTAACAGGAAGAAAAATTATTATTGATACATATGGAGGAGCAGCGCATCATGGTGGTGGTGCTTTTAGTGGAAAAGATTATACAAAAGTAGATCGTTCTGCAGCTTATGCTGCAAGATGAATTGCTAAAAATCTAGTTGCAGCAGGTATTGCTAAAGAAATAGAAATACAATTATCTTATGCAATTGGTTTGACTAAACCAATCTCTATAGATATTGAAACTTTTGGTTCATCTTTATATACCAATGAACAAATTATTGAAATTATTAATAATATTTTTGATTTAAGTCCATCAAGTATTATTAAAGATTTGGATTTAAAAAAACCCATATATTATCAAACATCTTTTTATGGACATTTTGGTCGCCCTGACTTAAATTTACCTTGAGAAAGATTAAATAAGGTAGAAGAAATTAAAAAATATATCTCTAATTTGAAAAAGTAAAATGAAATATATGGGTGTATAATTATAAAATTAAATGAATTTGAAATGAATTCAAAAGGATATAATGTATGAATTTTTTTAGGAACATAAAACTTTTAATATTAGTTTTTTACCAATAATATCTATTGTTCCAATTTGTTCATCTTTAAGTTTTAAAACTTATACTGATAATAATTTTCAATTCACTTATGAATACATTCATTCTTTTTCTCAGAATGAATATAATTTTTTAGATAATAATAATCAAACTATATGACAAAATAATGAAATTTTATATCAAAGTAATGACTTTCAAATTAAATTTGATAGTCAAAATACATTAGGAGAATTCTATTTAGATTTATATAACTATAATGTAAATAAGTGATATTTTATAAAAATAAATTATGATTCTTCTACAAATTGAAATTTATTAAACAAAAAAGAAGTAAATAATGATATATCCAATATTATAACTTCTAATTGATTAAATGATGTATCAGCTGTTATTGAATTAGATTGTAATATGGCTTTAAATAGCAATAAATCTATAATATTAAAAGATGGATTAGTATCTTTTCAATCATCATGAGGAGTTTGAAATAAAGCTAATTCAATTGTAGAGACACAATATAATTTAAGTAAAAATGATATAGTAGATTCTTTGAAAATGGATTTAAAAGATGAATCATTTGATTTAGTGAACGCATCTATACACAAAATACAATATATACCACTAATTGAAATATTAGATCCACCTGTGGGATATGCTAAATGAAGACAAAGTTCAATACTTATTAATAATAATTTAATTTCAAATGATTTAAATAACAAAGAATATGATATTTTATTACCAAATAATTCAGATAGTGGACAAGAATGATGAAAATGATTTACTAATGGTTCAAATGATACTAATTGATTAGAAAAAGTAATAACCTTATCAACATCAGGCATTAGTACAATGATAGCATCTATTTTCGGATGAACAGGAGGATATGGTTTTGGAGCAGGTTTCATACTTGGGATGTATTTAGATGCTTTTTTAACAAGTTGAATTAAAAAAATAAATTTTGATTATAATAATAACAAAATTCTTTTTTGTAATTACGATCGCAACACTAAGAATTATTATATAGAAAACTAAAAACACATCA
>CASDWL010000039.1 GCA_949284615.1 uncultured Mycoplasma sp. | reverse complement strand
TAAAAATAATTCAAACAATATTGATGATTTATTTTTAATAATTTCCAAATTATTTAATTCTCATTGAAATGATAGGCCAATACTAATGTTGGGTGTTACATTATTTAATTTTTCAAATATTTACACTTATAAATACCAAACTTCTTTATTTGATACTAATCATAATTTAAATCAATCTAAAGCAAAAAATAATCAAGTAATTGAAATAATTAATAATATTAATTATAAAATTAAAAAGGATAATTTACTATTGTTGAAAGATTTTAAAAATGGAGCAAAAAATGAATAAAATTACTACCATTCTTGTTATTTCAGATACACATTCTAATAACAATATTATTAGTTATTTAACAAAAAATATACCACATGATTATTCTGTTATTGCTGGTGATTTTGAATCTGATGATTCATTTATATTGGAACACATTAATTATATTGTTAGAGGTAATAATGATTGAAATTCATCTTTCCCAGATGAATTAAATTTTGAAATAGAAGGTATTAAATTTCATTTGGAACATGGACATTTAACAGGTAATTATTTTCAATTAGATAATTACAAATACATGCACAAAAAATTAATAAAAAGCAAATGTGATGTCTTTATTCATGGACATACTCATATTCCTAAAATATTTGAATATGAAGAAGGCATTGTAATTAATCCCGGGTCTACAACATACCCAAGGGGTGGTTCTAGTTCATCTTATGCTATAATAACAATAGATAATAATAAAAATGTACAATGCAATATCTATGATATATAGATAAAATAATTTAAAGGATGTAAAATGTTTGATTTTATTAGTTCTAGAATGCAAAAAGCTATTGCTAAAGCAAATAAAAAAACACAATTAAAAGAAGAAGATATATTAGAAATAACAAGAGATATAAGATTAGCTTTACTAGAAGCTGATGTTAATTTAATTGTAGTAAAAACTTTTATTAATTCTATTAAAGAAAAAATCATAGGTCAAGAATTAATGAAACAATTAAATCCGGGTCAACAAGTTGTAAAAATTGTGCAAGAAGAATTAGTTCATATTCTTGGAGATAAACCTAAAGAAATTAATATTAACAAAAAACCTTTTATCATTATGATGACAGGATTACAAGGAGGAGGAAAAACAACTACTGTTGCAAAACTTGCATCATATTATAGAAAAAAACAAAAATTAGAAAAAATATTATTAGTAGCAGCAGATATTTATCGTCCAGCTGCTGTTGATCAATTAATAACATTAGCCAAAGAAATTAATGTAGATTATTTTGCAATGAAAAATGAAACAAATGTTGATATTATTGTAAAAAATGCAATTAATAAAGCTTATGAAGAAAAATATGAACTAATAATAATTGATACTGCAGGTAGATTATCAATTGATAGTGAATTAATGGATGAATTAAAGAGAGTAAAAAATATTGCAAAACCTAATGAAATATTTTTTGTTGCAGATGCCTTATCTGGTCAAGATATTATTAACGTTGCCAAGACTTTCAATGAAACTGTTTCAATTACAGGTTCTATTATCACTAAATTAGATTCTAACGCTCGAGGAGGAGCTGCCTTATCAATTTGTTATTTACTAAAAATACCAATTGTATTTATAGGTACAGGTGAAAAAGTTTCTAATTTAGACTTATTTTATCCTGATAGAATGGCAGATAGAATCTTAGGTATGGGTGATGTTTTATCATTAATAGAAAAAGCTGAAGAAGTAATTGATGAAAAAAAATCTAAAAAAATGATGAATAAAATGCTTCAAGGTAAATTTGATTTAGATGATTTATTAGACAATTTAAAACAAGTTAAAAAATTGGGATCTATAAGAAAAATTTTAAAATTCTTACCTGGAAATTTAAAAATAGATGAAGATAAAGCAGAACAAGCTGATGAAAAACTAAAACTTTATGAAATTATTATTTCATCAATGACATCAGAAGAAAGAAAAGATCCTAGACTGTTAAAAAATACATCAAGAAAAAACAGAATTATTAAAGGTAGTGGAAGAAGTGTCAAAGAATATAATCAATTAGTTAATGAATTTGACATGATGCAAAAAAGATTGAAAGAATTTTCTAGCAAAACTAAAAATGGTAAATTCGATCCATCAATGTTTGGTATTGAATAAACAAAATTATTAATTTAATTTATTTAATGACATTATAAAAACCCTTATTAGGGTTTTTCCCAAATTGTAATTACAATCGCAACACTTAATAAAATTATGAAAGGTTGGGGTTGTGATTTTTTTATATAAAAAATCCTTCC
>CASDWL010000038.1 GCA_949284615.1 uncultured Mycoplasma sp. | reverse complement strand
TAGTCAACTAAATCAACACATTACTGATGTGTTTTTAGTTTTCTATATAATAATTCTTAGTGTTGCGATTGTAATTACAAAAAAGAAAAATATTTATTTTTATTTATTTAAGTGATATATTTATATAAATACATGCATATGAAAAATAAAAAAAAGAATAAATTTAACTCATTAGATGATAATATAGATTCCTATTTAAACACAAATAAAGAAACAGGACTTTCTAATAAAGAAGTTTTAGAAAGAAGAGAAAAATTTGGTTTAAATATATTGAAAAAAGTAAAAAGAGAACCTTTTATTGTTGCTTTTTTAAAAACATTAATTTTTGAAATGATGTCTCTATTATTATTTGTAACAGGTATTATAGGGTTAGCTCTTGCTATTTATGAAAATATTAAAGGTAGTTCTACATATGTAATTGCATATGTTGAAGCAGGTGTTCTTTTATCTATTGACATTGTTAATGGTTTATTTGGTACTATCCAAGAAAGGAAAAGTACAAATGCAATAGAAGAACTTGAAAAAATGTCTTCTCCAACAACAAAAGTTTTAAGAGAAGGAAAGATAATTCAAATAGAATCCAAAGATGTTGTAATTGGAGATATTATTATTGTTGAAGCAGGTGATACAGTTAGTGCTGATGCTGTTTTGTTTTTTGATAGTCATTTAAGAATATCAGAATCAATATTAACAGGAGAATCTGAAGCTATATTAAAAGATGCTGATTTTAAAGCAAAAGATGGTGCTCCAGTAGGTGATCAAAAAAATAAAATTTTTTCAGGTACAAATGTATTAAATGGTAAAGGTTATGGAATTGTTTATGCCATTGGTGAAAAAACAGAAATAGGAAAAATAGCAGATTTATTAAATAATAATGAGTCAATGTTATCTCCATTACAACTAAAATTGCAAAAATTAGGAAAATGATTAGGTATTTTTGGAATAATTTTAACTTTAATTACTTTCTTATTCTCATTATTTATAATTGAAAATATTATTAGTAATCCAAATATTGTAGCTGCTATTCAATCTTCATTATTATTGGCAATTTCTTTAGCTGCTATAGCAATACCTGAAGGATTAACAGCAATTGTTACAATTGTTTTATCAATTGGTGTTAAAGAAATGACTAAAAAACATGCTTTAATTAAAAAATTACCTTCAGTTGAAACATTAGGGTCAACTTCAGTAATATGTTCAGATAAAACAGGAACTTTAACAATGAATAAAATGACTGTTACAAAATTATGAACTAAAGATGAACAAAAAGATGGTATTGAAATTAATGATAAAAGAAAAGAAATGTTAATTAAAGCAGCTCTTTGTACAGATGCAGTAATTGATGAAAATCCTGATGAAAGTAAAAGAAAAACTCCAATTGGAGATCCTACAGAAATAGCTATTTTACAATTGGTATTTAATAACAACATTTCTGTATTAAATTTAAAAAATGAATTTAAAAGAATTGCTGAAATTCCATTTGATTCAGAGAGAAAATTAATGTCATCAATTCATCTTATTAATGGTAAGAAAATGTTGATTGTAAAAGGTGCTCCTGATGTTATTTTTACAAAAAGTAAGAACTTAAATACTCAAAAGGCTGAGGAAATATATAATAATTGATCTAATGATGCCATAAGAGTTTTAGCAATTGCTCAAAAAGAAATTAAAACAAATGAAAGCTTAGAAGATATTAAACCTCAAGACTATGAATTTGATCTTGAATTTATAGGATTAATTGGTATGATTGATCCTCCTAGAGAAGAAGTTAAATTATCAATTAAAGAATGTATTTCTGCTGGAATTAAACCTATTATGATTACAGGAGATCATTTAAATACAGCTCAAGCAATTGCCAAAGAATTAGGAATTATTTCAAATAAAGAAAACGATTTTGCAATTACAGGAGCAGATTTAGATAAAATGTCTGATGCAGAATTTGAAGCTAATATTGAAAAATATTCTGTATATGCTAGAGTAAGTCCTGAAAATAAAATTAGAATAGTTAAAGCTTGACAAAAGAAAGATCAAGTTGTTGCTATGACTGGTGATGGTGTAAACGATGCCCCTGCTTTAAAAGCTGCAGATATTGGTTGTGCTATGGGTATTACAGGAACTGATGTTTCAAAACAAGCTTCAGACATGATTTTAATGGATGACAATTTCTCAACAATTGTAGAAGCTGTAAAATTGGGAAGAAATATCTATGAAAATATTAGAAGAATAACCAAATTCTTATTATCATCAAACATTACTGGTATTTTCTCAATAGTATTTGGAATGATTATTTTTTATTTCATTTTTACTCTTGGAGGATGAGGACAAATAACACCAGAGCAACTACAGGCACAAGGAATTCCAGAATCTCTTTGCATGCAGTATGCAGAAGAATTAAATCAAAATGTAAGATTTCAATCAACTATTACTACTATTCTTATTTTAATTCATCATATGATTATAGAAACTTTTCCTGGGGTTGCTCTTGGAACTCAAATGACGACATCTGATTTAATGAATCAAAGACCTGTTTCTAAATATGAATCTATTTTTGCAAGAGGATTAATAGGTCAAATAATGTTATATGGAATATTGCACGGAATTTTTACAATTATTTCCTTTATTCTAGGAGTTCAAATAGCTCTTTCTACTGGTTCTCCACTTTTAAGATTTAACTATGGAATTATTACAACATTTTTAACATTATCAATTGGTGGAGTTTTAAAATCAATTGTAATGTGCTCATCAAATGTTGTTTGAAAACAAAAATTTAGTGAATGTAAATGAATATATTTAAGTTCTCTGATATCAATTGGTTTAATTATTCTTGTTATTGCAATACCTCAATTGACATGAATTTGTGTTGAAGATTCAGATTATAGATTATTAAATGATGATCCTGCAATTCAAAGTGCTCTTGATAATGCAATTAATAATCTAAAAGGTTCAATAACAAAAAATGATTACTTTAATGTTTGAGTTTATGTAATTGGTACAGCTTTTGGTATTTTAACTTTTATTTGCTTAGAAATATTAAAATATTATGAAAAGTTATGGTCAAAACAAAATAGTAAAGTAAAAATAAATAGCTTTGAATTGATCAAACGTCCAAAAAAATTTAATTTTAGAAGAAATTAAGGGAGAATATGTCTATTTCAAAATCAAACAAGAAAAGAAAATATGTAGCCAACTATTTTTTTATTGCAGAAGATATCATAAAAAAATTTAAATCAGATGTAATTGTTACTATGCAATTTTTTCAAAGAAAAGATGATGCAATATTATCGGGGATTAATGAAGCATTAAAATTTTTAGAAGAAAATACAGATACATCTAAATATAGTATTAAATATTTACCTGAAGGAACATTGATTAATAATTTAGATGTTGTTTTAGAACTTGAGGGTAAATATGAGGAATTTGGAATATTTGAAGGAGTAATAGATGGAATTTTAGCTCGTTCAACATCTATAGCAACAAATAGCTACCATTGTAAAAAAGCAGCAAATGGAAAACAAGTTATTTACATGGGTGATCGGGGAGATCATTATATCAATCAAGAAATTGATGGACATGCTGTAGAAGTGGGTGGATTAGTTGGTCATTCTACAATGGCAGGTTCTCGTGGAAATAAAAAAGTAATCTTTGGTTCAATTCCTCATGTTTTAATCCAACATTTTAATGGTGATTTAGTTGAAGCAATGACTTGTTATAAAAAATTATTTCCACAAGAAAAAGAATTTATTGCATTAGTAGATTATTCTAACAATGTCATTAAAGATTCATTAGATGTATTAAAAGTTTTTGGAAAACAATTAAATGGTGTTCGAGTAGATACATCAAAAAATATGATAGATCATATGTTTGATAATGATGAAAATAAAGAAAAATATAAAGGTGTTTGTGTAGAACAAATAAAAAGATTAAGAAAGGCCTTAAATGAACATAATGGACAACATGTAAAAATTATTGTTTCGTCAGGATTTACACCAGAAAAAATTAAACTTTTTGAATCAGAAAATGCACCAGTTGATGCCTATGGAGTAGGAGATTATATTCTAAAAATAAATCATCAATTTACATGTGATGCTGTAAAAAATAATAATAAGTTAGAAGCTAAAGAAGGAAGAAAATATCATTATAATAAAAATTTAATTAAATATCACAACTAATAATAAAAAAGATAGAGAATAAAAAAGTTTTTTTATTATAATTTTTACTATAAAAGTTTAATAAAAGTTTATGAAAAAGAAAGTTGCTTTAGCTTGTGAAAATTGTCATAAAAAAAATTATTATGAAAACAAATCATCAATAGAGCGATTAATTAAAAATAAATTTTGTAAAAATTGTGGTTCTCACCAAATACATAAGGAAGAAAAGTAATGGAAGAAAATAAAGATTATCAAGAAGATATAAAAGAAAATATAGATATTCTAAATGATCCAAATGATTTTCTTGATGAAGAAAAAGTAGAAGTAGAGCATCAACCAAATAAAAATAAAGCATATCCAGTAAGAAATTTTTTTAAAGAATTAAAGAGAATTATATGACCTACTTCTAAAAAAAATTGAAAATATTTTTTTCTAGTATTTGCATTTATAATATTTTTAGTTATTATTTTTGCTGTAGTATCTTGATGTGTAAATGGAATATGAAATGTGATAGGAGCTAATTAGATTATGAAAAAAGAATGATACATGATTTCAATAATTACAGGCAAAGAAAAAAAAGTTATTGAAAGTTTAAAAAATAAAATAGAAACAAATAATATGCAAGATTTGTTTGAAGAAATAAAAGTTTTTTGAATTCCAACAATAAGTTCAAAAGAAACTATCAAAAAAGCTCAAGGTAAAGATTATAAAACTAAACAAGAAAATTTATATAAAGGTTATATCTTTATTAAAATGGCAATGACTGATGAAGCTTGATTTTTAGTAAGAAATACAGAATGCATTACAGGATTAATAGGATCAAGTGGAGGAGGTTCAAAACCTACACCTATTTCAAATAAAGAATTTGAAAAAATGATAAAAAGACAAGAAGAAAAAATTAATGAATTTAATTCTATTGAATATAAAAATCCATATCAAGAGGGCGTAATTGTAAAAATAAAAGAAGGGACATTCAAAGATGAAAGAGGTGTAATCATTGAAACTAATTTTGATAATCTTTCAGCAACAGTTGAAATTATCACATTTGGACGTAAAGTTCCTGTAGAATTCCCATATAATGATTTACAAATAATTAAGGAAGATTAGAGTCTGTGAGAAAAATAAGACATTTGTTACAGAATTTTTTAGAGTATGTATTAAGTTATAAAAAAAATATTATAACTAATTATATTATTTTTTTCTCTTTAATAACAGTTCTATTGGCAATAGATTTATTGACAAAGCATTTTTTATTTGACCACAGCATTTTAAATGGAACTAACAATGTAGGAGAGACAATATATCAAAACTGACTTTTTGGAATTAGAAGTGTTAAAAATTCAGGTCTTACAATATTTCCAAATGCAGATGACGTAGTCTTGGTATCATTAATTAATTTTGTTATTTTAATTGCTTGTTTAGTATCTTTAATATTTTGAAAAAATCCTTTATTGAGTATTTTTATTTCTTTTATTTTTTCAGGTTCTTTAGGAAATACAATTGACAGATTAGCATATGGAGCAGTGAGAGATATAATTTTTGTTCCATGATTAGATAGAGGAACATTTAATTTTGCAGATATGGATGTTGTAGTAGGAAGTATTGGATTTTCAATTACTATAATTGTCTTATTTGCTAAACCATATTTTTCAAAAAAATAGAAAGGAATGAAAATGAACAAAAAAAATAATAAAAAAATAGGTTTTATTTCAGCTTTTTCTATTTGTTTTACTTCAGTTGTTGGTATTGGTATATTTCTTAAAAATGCAAATGTTGGGGGTAATGTTGAGGGTAATGGTATTTCATGATTACTTTCATGAATTATTACAGGATTACTATCAATTCTTTTAGCTTTTCATTTTGGAAAAATAGCATCAATTAAATCTAAAAATGGTGTTACTGGATTAAATTTATGAATTAATGAAGTGACTGATAAAAAAAACAATTGATTCAAAAAAATAGCAACTATAAATTATGGTATATTTTATCATCCAATATTATTGCTTTCCTTATCATTTTTTACTGCAGAATTTTTTATACAAATTTTTAGTTCTATCACAAATGTTAACCAAATTCATTTGGGTTATTATGTATTAATATCATTGTGTTTCTTGATTTTCTTTATTTTAAATAATTATTTTTCAATTAGATTAAGTAGTCAAATCTCTTTTATTACTTCTGTTTTAAAGATTTTACCTTTAATTGCAGTTTTTATTATTGGAATTGTTTTTTTTAATCAACATAATCAAGGTGGGGAAAACGGATTTGAAATACCAATCACTCCTGATAAAGCTATTCAAGGAATTATGTTATCAATCCCTGGTGTATTATTTTCATTTGATTCATTCATTGGAATAGGAACATGATCAAATAATATCAAAGGTGGAGAAAAAGCTGTATCTAGAGTTATTGTTATTGCTTTGATTTTTGTAACTTTAATATATTCTCTAATATGTATTGCTTCAATATTACATTTTAATAGTGATGGTACTACAATTTTAAATGTACTATTAGATTCATTGCCAAGTAATGCAAGAGAAGGTATAACTGTATTTATTTCAATCACAATTTTTATTTCAGCTTTTGGAACTACAAATTCCGTGTGTGGTTCAGGGTTGCATGAATATAAAAATTTGATAATACATGAAAACATTTTTCTAGCTTCAAAATTAAAATCAAAATTTAATGATAATAAAAGTACATTAATAATGTTTATTATTGTTATATCATTTTGATTTGTCATCATGTATGTGCCTTCTATTTTTATGAATCATGATGCTCTAATTGATGGATTTTCAAATCTAGTAGTTGTTTCTATTTTTCCTATATATGCTTATTTAATATTTTTGTATTGAAAAAATATCTATATGCAAAAAACAGATAAATCCAAAAATCATTGATATTCATTTGCAGTTTGAGTGGCAATTATATGAGTTTGTTTAGCTATTGGTTTAAATATTTATTATGTGTTTGAATCAGCAATAATTAAATGAAATATAGGATCTTCATGAGGTTTATTTATTACTGAAGGAACGTCTATCAATAATTTATCAGTATTAATAATTTATGTAAGTTTTTTCATAACATTTATATCATTTCCATTTATAAATTACAAAATTATTAATAGAAAAAATGTAAATAGAAATATGATTTAATAAACAAAAAATTATTTATTTTTTTGATTTTGATCTAAAATAAATAATCCTATTATTTCTAAATTTTCAATAAATCACCAATCATTTCTTGAAAAATAATTACTATCTCCACCTGAACAAATAATTGGACATTCAGTTTTAAATTCTTTTTTTAAATTTTTCACAATATTTTCAATATTACTTATTAAACCAATAGAGATAGCTTCATTTGAATTGAAACCTAGAATTTTATTGATTGGAATAAGTTCAATATTTTGAATATCTGTATTATTGGCAATATTTTTCATTGATTGACTAATACCATCTAAAATGATGCAACCTGACAATTTACTATTCTTCATATGATATATAACACAAGCTGTTCCTGCTGAAATTACAATTGCTTCATTTAAAAAATTATTTACATAATTCATTTGAGCCAACAAATCTGCTCCTAATTGATATGGATTATAAAGATTTGATAAATCAATATGAGCAAAATCTTTATAAGAAATAAAATGTAAACTAATATTATTTTTACTAAAATATTTTTCAATATTTTCATTTAAAGAAGAAACAACAGAAGAAACATATATTACATTAATATCTTTTAAATTAATTTTTAAATTATTTTTTAAAGAATCATCTAAAATCTCTTCATAATTACATTTTCTTAATAAACATGTAGGAATTTTATGAGTTTTTAACTCATTTATATTATTTGATAATGAAAATCCAAAAATAGTATTTGTATTTCCAATATTAATGTATAAATTCACTGGCATTATTAATAATAATTATAAAATAACATTGCAATTTTAAATTTATTTTAATTTTAAAAAATGTTATTAATAAAAAGCAAGTTGATAATTCAACAATTGCTTTAAATTCTATATATTTATATATAATTAATTATTTGTTAATTACATTTCTTTTTTTTATGATTTCATCTGAAATATTTTTAGGAGCTTTTTCATAATGATCAAATTGCATTTGATAATTACCTCTACCTGATGTCATTGTTCTTAAATCTGTAGAATATCCAAACATCTCTGATAATGGAATATCTGCTTTAATAACACTAGCTCCATCTTGTCTAGTTTCATTAGTTTTAATTTGTCCTCTTCTTCTAGAAATATCTCCCATGATATCCCCGAAATATTCTTCAGGAACAATAACTGAAACATCCATGATTGGTTCTAATAGAACAAATCCTAATTGTTCTTTACCAGCTGTTAGTGCTTTTGAAGCTGCAATTTTATATGCCATTTCAGATGAATCAACATCATGGTATGATCCATCAAATAGTGTTGCTTTTAGATCAATAACAGGATATCCAGCAAGAACTCCCATTTCCATTTTTTCTTCAAGTCCTTTTTGAATCGCTTTAATATATTCTTTTGGAATTTTACCCCCAACAATTTTGTCTACAAATTCAAATCCTTGATCTTTGTTTGATTCAAATTTAATTCAAACATGACCATATTGACCTTTACCACCAGATTGTTTAATATGTTTACCTTCAACATCAGCAGATTTTGTTATTGTTTCACGATAAGCAACTTGAGGCGCTCCAACAGTTGCTTCTACTCCAAATTCTCTTTTTAAACGATCAACTATAATTTCTAAGTGTAATTCACCCATACCTGAAATAATAGTTTGTCCTGTTTCTTCATCTGTATATGTTTTAAATGTAGGATCTTCAGCTGCTAATTTTTGTAAACCTAAAGATAATTTTTCAGTTGCAGCTTTTGAAGCAGGTTCTAATGCTTGAGAAATAACTGGTTCTGGGAATTGCATTTTTTCCAAAACAAATTTAGGAGATTTTTCTCCAACAAGAGTATCTCCAGTTGTTGTTGCTTTTAATCCAACAGCTGCTGCAATGTCTCCTGCTCTTACCTCATCAATCTCTTCTCTTTGGTTAGCATGCATTTCTAAGATACGTCCAATTCTTTCTTTTTCACCTTTAGTTGAATTGTAAACATATGAACCTTTTTCTAAAACACCAGCATAAACTCTAAAAAATGTTAATGAACCAACAAAAGGATCATTCATGATTTTAAATGCTAATGCAGCAAAATCATGATCATCTGTTGAAGGAACACCAAATGTTTTATCATCTAAATGAGCTGTAATAGGTGGAACATCTATAGGAGAAGGCAGATAATCTACAACAGCATCAATCATTGCTTTAACACCTTTATTTTTAAACGCAGTTCCACAAACAGCTGGGAAAAATTCAGAAGTTAATGTAGCTTTTCTAATTGCTTGTCTTAAACGATCAGGTTCAATATCTAAATTACCTTCTAAAACTTCCATCATTAACTCTTCATCAAAATCAGCTACTGCTTCAATTAATTCATGTCTTTTAATTTTAGCAACTTCTTCTAAATGAGAAGGAATAGGAATTTCTTTTCCATTTTCTTCAGGTTGACCATCAAATTCTCAAGCTTTCATCTCTACTAAATCAATGTGACCAACATAATTATTTTCTTCCCCAATATTTCATTGGATAGGCACACAATTACCACCTAATAATTTTCTTACTGAGATAACAGCTTTTTCAAAATTAGCTCCAGATTTATCCATTTTATTGACAAAAACAATTCTTGGAACACGATAATTTGTAGCTTGTCTTCAAACAGTTTCTGTTTGAGGCTCAACACCTGATTGAGCATCTAAAACAGCTACTGCTCCATCTAAAACTCTTAATGATCTTTCTACTTCAACTGTGAAGTCAACGTGTCCAGGAGTATCAATAATGTTAATTCTTTTACCTTTTCAAAATGCTGAAGTTGCAGCTGAAGTTATTGTAATCCCTCTCTCTTTTTCTTGGGCCATGAAATCCATTTGAGATCCACCATCATGTGTTTCACCAATTTTATGAATTTTTTTTGTATGTAATAAAATACGCTCAGTTGTTGTAGTTTTACCTGCATCAATATGAGCCATAATACCAATATTTCTATAATCTTTTAATTCATATTTTCTTGCCATAATTTAATCACAACCTTATTATCATCTAAAATGTGCAAATGCTTTATTTGCTTCTGCCATTTTATGTGTATCTTCTTTTTTCTTAACAGCTCCACCAACACCTTTAGATGCTTCAATGATTTCATTTGCTAATTTAACATCCATTGTTTTTTCTGTTCTAATTCTTGCATAATTTATCAATCATCTTAAAGCTAAAGTTTGTTTTCTTCTAGTTGATACTTCAGAAGGAACTTGGTAATTTGTACCACCAATTCTTCTTGTTCTTACTTCTAATAGTGGAGTAACATTTTCAATAGCTTTTTGAAATACTACTAAAGGGTCTTCATTAGTTTTTTCTTTAACTATTTCAAAAGCTGAATATAAAATTCTTTCTGCTGTTGATTTTTTACCATCAAGCATAATTGTATTGATCAATTTTGTAACAATTTTTGAATTGAAAATTGGGTCAGATAAAACTTCTCTTATAGGGGCTTTTCTTTTTCTTGACATTATTCTCTCCTTGATATTCTTATCATTTATAAACTTAGTTTAATAATGTTACTTATCATTATTTTTTAGGTTTTTTTGCACCATATCTTGATCTAGCTTGTTTTCTATTATTAACACCAGCTAAGTCTTGAGTACCTCTAACAATAGTATATCTAACTCCGGGTAAATCTTTTACTCTACCACCTCTAATTAAAACTACTGAGTGCTCTTGTAAATTGTGACCTTCACCTGGGATATATGCTGTAACTTCCATTCCGTTTGATAATTTAACCCTTGCATATTTACGTAAAGCTGAATTGGGTTTTTTGGGAGTCATTGTAGCAACCCTTGTACATACACCTCTTTTAAAAGGGGCAGGTCTATTTGTGAATTTTTTTTGTAATGAATTAAAACTTAAAGATAATGCAGGAGCATTAGTTTTACGAATTTTATTTTGTCTACCATGATTTACTAACTGATTGATTGTAGGCATTTATTTCCTTTCTTATTTTTAAAATACAAAATTATAGTTATATTATACCAACTCATCCTAGTGTATCAAAAAATAAATTAATTATTTTTTTATACTATTCAATGGACAAAAAAGGATCTAAATTTTTTCTAGCTTTATTTAAAGTATCATGAATGTTAGACCTAGTTGTAGCCATTATATCTGATATTTCAGACAGTGATAAATCTTCAAAATAATATAAATAAAAAATTTGATATTGATTTTGAGTTAAAACATGAGAATACTTTTGAAAGGCATTAATATATTGTTCTCTCATTTCTAATAATGAACTTTTATTTTTCATTTTCCATTAAACCCTTTGTTAAACCATATATGTATGCATCTAAATCAAATTCTTGTAAATCATCCATTTTTTCACCTAGTCCTATTAATTTAACATCTATATTTAATTTATCTTTAATTGATAAAATAATACCACCATTAGAGGTTCCATCCATTTTGGTTAATACAATGCCTGATATCGGAGTAACTTCTTTGAATGCTTCAGCTTGTAAAATTCCATTTTGACCAGTAGTAGCATCTAATACTAACAATGATTCATGAGGCGCATCAGGGATAAATTTTTGGATGATTTTATTAATTTTTGCTAATTCATTCATTAAATTTATTTTATTTTGTAATCTTCCAGCAGTATCAATTATCAAAACATCATAATCTTTATTTTTTGTTTGTTCAAAAGCTTTATATACTACAGATGCTGGATCTGCACCCTCTTTATCAGGTAAAACAATATCTACATTTAATCTTTGAGCTCATATCTTTAATTGTTCAACTGCTCCTGCTCGAAATGTATCTCCAGCTGCTAACAATACTTTTTTTCCTTCTAAAATTAATTTGTTAGCAATTTTTGCTATTGAAGTAGTTTTACCTGAACCATTAACACCAACCATTAATAAAACATTTAATCCTTCATGATCTAAATTTAGTTTTGTATTTACAGTAGATTGATTGGCATATATAACAAACATTTTGTCCGCAATAATTTCATTTATCAAATTCTTATCAGTAATATTTTCTGATTTTACTTCTTTTTTTATTTCTTCTAAAATTAAATAAACTAAAGAAACAGAAATATCTGACATAATCAAAATTTCTTCTAATTTTTCAAAATAATCTTCATCAATTACATTGTGTGTTGATTGTAATTCTCTAATTTTTTTTGTTAAATTTGTGCCTGATTTAGATAATCCTGCAACATATTTATTAATCTTTTTTTCTTTAGCTAATTGTTTGTTAAGTTCTTTTTTTTCTTTTTTATTTAATTTTTCTTGTTTTTTAATTAATTTCAATTCTTCTTTATCTAATTTATTAGATGTTGTTTCTTTTTCTTTTAAATTATTCTTTTTATCATCAAAATCACTTGTTTCATTTTGATTTTTATGATTGTCTTTAGACCCAAATAATCTATCTTTTAATTTTTTAAAAAAACCCATAATTTCTCCAAAATTAATGTATTACATTAAATTTTAAATGATAAAATTAACAATATGAAATTTTTACAAGCAAAATTTTTAAAAATATCAAATAGCGTTGTAATTCTATCTCCTATAGCAATAGTGATGTCTTGTTCTGTTAATAATCAAGATTATCAAGTTAGTTCTTCTGATAGTAATTTATATTCTATTATTTGAAATTTATCTGGAGATAATGAAATCAAAAATGTTTTTTTTGATTTAACCATTCAAGAGCTTGAAGATAAAATTAACAATAAAATAAAAGAAGATGAAAAAAACTATTTGTTGATGAAAATTTATTGCTTTTATTTATTATGAGATGGTATGAAAAATCCCATATCAGAAACAAATTCAAGTTCTCAATTAATACTTTCTGAAGATATTAAAAATTTTGGAACATTTTTAAGTAATAAATTAGTTTCAGATGATGATCAAATTACTTTAGATGATAGAACATATAATAATTTTAAATCATATATAAATACTTTTGATTTCAAAATTTCTTTAATTAATATTGAAAACAATGTTGATAATAACCCAATAATTGATAATAGTAAAACATTAAGAGAAGTTTTGTGAGATAACAGTTATTATGTTTTGAATTTTAAAATTGATTTTTGAACTTCAGATGAAGAAACAAATTCTAAGATGATTTCATCATCAAATAAATCAATTATGTATAAAAACAATTTATCAAGAAGTCAAAGAGAAGAAATTAGAAAAATTCAAAATCCAGAATTAAAAACTCTTGTTACCAATCAATTTACTTATCAATCAACAAAAATATATTATGATTTAAACAATAAAATTTTTTCAACAATAGTATTACCTTCAAATGTTCATAATAGTGGTAAAGAAGAAACAATAAATTCAGGATATGCAACAAAAGATAAAACAAGAAGATTGTTTTTATTTGAATTCTATAGTAATCACAAAGATGATAATAATTTTAAAACTTTTATTGAATTAAAACTTGACCAAAGTGATAATTTTAATTATTCATTAACATCTGATTGAACTAATTTCTTGAAAAAAGAAGATTATTATGTAGATGAAGATGGAACAGGTTTTAAAATGAAAAACGTTAAAATTGATTTAGATAAAAACTTTGTGTATGATCAAATTAGTAATGAATAATTACTTATTATTTTTTCTAAATTTATATTCACTTTGAATTATTTCTGATAATGAATATACTGGTTTTCAATTTAAAATTTTTGTTGCCCTATCATTATTAGAATAAAGTTTTGCAGGATCGCCTTTTCTTCTCGGTGCTACTTGGTTATTGATATTAATATTTAATACCTCAATAGTTTTATTTAAAACTTCTTGCACTGAAAATCCTTGATTTGTTCCTAAATTAAAAATACCGCTTTGATTATTTTTTATGGATCATTCCATTCCTAATACATGAGCATTTACCAAATCATTGACATGAACAAAATCTCTTATACATGTTCCATCTTTTGTATCATAATCATTTCCAAAAATATAAAATGTCTTTGATAAATCAATTGCTGATGATATTACAAGAGGTAATAGATGAGTTAATGATTTACCTTTCACTCCTATTTTTCCGTTTTCATGAGCTCCTGCTACATTAAAATATCTAAAAATTACATATTGACGATTATAAGCTTTTGCTCAAGATTGAATTAAATATTCTGCTGCTAATTTAGATTGACCATAAGGATTAATTGGATTCTTTTCATCATCTTCATTAATAGGAGTTGATTTTGGCTCTCCATAAACTGCGGCAGTTGAAGAGAATATAAATGATTTAACATCATAGTTTTTTGCAACATTTAATAAATTCCATACTCCATTAGTATTAACATCAAAATATTCTAAAGGCTTTTCAACAGATTCAGGAACTACTATTAATCCAGCAAAATGCATAATTACTTCAATATTTTTTTCTTGTAAAAAAATATTTTCAATTTCATCATGATTTCTTATGTCAACTTTATAAAATTTTGCTTGAGGATGAATATTTGATTCAAATCCTTTAGATAAATCATCTACTATGACTACTTCATAACCTTTTTCAATTAACAAGAAAACGGCATGAGAACCAATATATCCAGCTCCACCAGTAACTAATACTTTCATTTCTTTTTCCTTTCTTAATATCTCATGATCTAAATAATAATTATTTATTATAATCTATTATCTTTTTTATTGGTTTATATGAAAAACGATGAATATTTTGAATAGGGCCATATTGAATTAAAGCTTTTTGGTGATGTTTTGTTCCATATCCCTTATTATTTGAAAATTTATAAATTGGATGTATTTTATCAATTTTATACATTTCTTGATCTCTAATTACTTTTGCTACTATAGAAGCTGCTG
>CASDWL010000037.1 GCA_949284615.1 uncultured Mycoplasma sp. | reverse complement strand
GGAAGGATTTTTTATATAAAAAAATCACAACCCCAACCTTTCATAATTTTATTAAGTGTTGCGATTGTAATTACAATTTGGGAATATTTATTCTTAATAAATAATTTAATTTTTATATTGTTTATAATTTAGTAAAAAGTACTAAATTGAGAGGTAATATGAAACTGATTAAAGTTGAAGCAGAAGGATTCAAATCTTTTGCAGATAAAATATCTTTATCATTTAATGGTGGTGTTGTAGGTATTGTAGGGCCTAATGGATCAGGAAAATCAAATATAAATGATGCAATAAAATGAGTACTTGGTGAACAATCATCTAAAGCCTTGCGTGGAGATACTATGGATGATGTTATCTTTTCTGGATCTAAAACAGAAAAACCAATGGATAAATCAATAGTAACTTTAACTTTTGACAATAGTGATGGAGAAGTTTCTATACCACATAAAATTTTTACAATCTCTAGAGTTCTAGAAAGAGGTAAAAGTAATAATATTTATTATATTAATGATCAAGTAGTAAGATTTAAAGATATTAGAGATATTGCTTATGAATCAGGAATATCTAAATCTTCATTGGCAATTATTTCTCAAGGTACAGTAAGTGACATAGCTCAAGCAACACCTGAACAAAGAAGAGGAATAATCGAAGATGCTGCAGGAACATCTAAATACAAATCTAAAAAGGTAGAAGCTCTTAGAAAATTAGAAAAAACAACTGAAACTTTAGAAAAAGTTAATACAGTTGTAGAAGAATTAGAAAAACAATTAAAACCTTTAGAAAAACAATCTGAAAAAGCTCAAATATATATAGCTAAATCAAATGAATTAAAAGAAGTAGAAGTAGCTCTTCTTGTGAATGATTTGTTACACTATAAAGAAAGAGTCGAAATTTTAAAAAATGAAATTGATGGATTTCAAGAAACAAAAGAAGATTTAGAACAAAAAATTCAAATAGATGAACAAAAATTAAATGATAATTTAGAATATAAAAAAAATCTAGATGAAGAAGTTATAGAACTATCAAAAGAATTAGATGGAATTAATGAAAAACTTCAATCATTAGAAATTCAGTTTAAAAATGAAGAAATGAGAAGAGAAATGATAATTTCTGGTCAAATTTCTGCTGCATCTCATGAGCGTGTAAATGCTTTAAAAATGGAATTAGAATCATTATCATCTCAAATTCATCATTTAGAAAAATGAAAAGATGAAACATCAAATGATTTAGCTTTAAAGAGAAGAGAAATAGAAAAAATTGAAATGCAAGTAGCAGAATTAAGAATGAGAGAAAATTCATCAAAAACCAAATTGATGAAGGCTAAATCTAAATTGGATGTTTTAAATGATTACAAAGATTCTAAATCCAACTTATTTAAAGGAACCAAAACAGTTTTAGATAATGGAAGTTTATTTAAAAATAAAATGTTTGGAACAGTAGCTGATTTAATTTCTATTCCAGAAAAATATATTTTAGCAATGGATTCTATCTTGCAAAATGCTGTTCAACATATTGTTGTAGAAGATTCTGATACTGCAGTAAAAATTATTGAATTTTTAAAAAATAATAATGGTGGTAGAGCAACTTTTATTCCTTTAACTTCAATTAGTTCAAAAGAAATCAAATCAGAATATTTAGTAAAAATAAGATCTTATTCAGGATTCATTGGTATAGCATCTGATTTAGTAACAATAGATCCTAAATTTAATGTATTAGTAGACTTTTTATTAGGAAATGTAATAGTTGTTGAGGATATTAAAGTTGCAAATGAAATCTCTCATTTAGTTGATAAAAAATATTTAGTAGTATCATTGGATGGTGATTTAATTAGACCAGGTGGAATTATGACTGGAGGAACAAAACAAAGCTCTAACATACTTGGTATTGAAAATCAGATTGAGCAAATTAAAAATATAATTCCTCAATTGGAAGAAATAGTACTTCTAGCTTCACAAGATATATCTAAATTAGAAAATCTTAAAGGTGAAAAACAATCATATATAGATCAGTTAACCATAGAATTTGTAAAAAACAATGAAAAATTAATTAATTTTAAGGAAAAATTTTCGTCTTTAAAAATTGATTATGAATCTCATTCACAAACAAAATTCAATGAAAATAATATTCAATCATTAGATGTTGAATTAAACACACTTAGAGATAAAAAATCATTATTATCAGCAACAATTAAATCTAAAAAAGATAAATTAGAACAATTGATTAATGTAATCAATCAACTACAAAGTTCTAAAAAAGAATTAGAAAAATCTTTAAGATTAATAATTGAATCATTTTCAGATAAAGCTACAGAAAAAACAAAAGCAGACTTTTACATTAATGATGCAAATAAAAGATTATCAGAACATTATCATTTAACTTTTGATTCTGCAAGAGAGAATTTTAGATTAACAAAATCAATAGAAGAATCAAGACAAATTGTTTCTACTTTAAAAACAGAAATTTCAGAATTAGGAAATGTTAATTTAGATGCAATTCAAATGTATCAAGAAATTAAAGAAAGACATAATGACATTTATAAGGATAAAGTTGAATTAGAAGAAGCTAAAAAAATCATTAATGAAGCAATTGCTGAAATGGATAAAATTATTATTTCAAGAATTAACAATACAATGGATATAGTAAATGAAGAATTTAACAATGTGTTTAAAGAAATGTTTGGTGGCGGTGAAGCAAGAATATTTTTATTAGATCCTAATGATCCTTTAGAATCTGGAATAGATATAAAAGCTCAACCTCCAGGAAAATCAATTCAAAATTTAAAATTATTTTCTGGTGGAGAAAAATCTTTAATAGCTATATCTTTATTGTTTGCAATAATCAAAGCTAAACCATTACCTTTATGTATTTTAGATGAAGTTGAGGCTGCGCTAGATGAAGCTAATGTAGTTCGTTTCGCAGAATTTTTACAAAAATTAAAAAAAGACACTCAATTTATTGTTATAACTCATCGTCATGGAACAATGTCTAGAGTGGATGCTCTTTTTGGTGCAACAATGCAAAAAAGAGGAGTTACTTCATTTTTTAGTGTAGAACTTGCAAAAGCAAAAGAATTAGTAAATTCTTATAGTGAATAATATTTCCATTAATTAGTAACATTCATTTTCATAATTATTAAATTTTTAATTATAAAGATTATAAAATTTGTTAAATTAATTTAACATCATTAAATAAAAATTGTCATAAATCATTTAAATTTATATATAATAGTTATTAATAGATGTTTATTGATATAAACATATAACACACATAATTTAAATTTTAATATAAGGATTTTTATGAATAAGAAAGCAACTAGATTTTTTGGGTTAGGTGGGTTTCAAGAAATAGGTAAATCCACAGCTGTTATTGAACATGATGATCAAATATTTATTGTTGATGCTGGAATCCAATTTGCTAATGGATCTTTAACAGGAATTAAAGGAATTATTCCAGATTATCAATATTTAATTGACAATGAATCAAAAATTCAAGGATTGTTTTTAACCCATGGACATGAAGATCACATGGGTGGTATAGCATATTTGGTTCAAAATTGTAATATTAAAAGAATAGTGGCTCCTGCTGTAGGTATTTCATATATCAAATTTAAATTAGATGAAAGAAAGATTAAAACCAATATAGAATGAATAGAAATTAATAAAGAATTAGTTTTAAATTTTGGAGATATGAAAGTGGATTTTTGATCTGCTCAGCATTCAATACCTGATGCTTTTGGTATTAGGTTTTCTAATAGAAATGGATCAATGTTTTTTACAGGAGATTTTAGAATTGATTATACACCTATAGGCTCTTATCCAGATTTTACAAAATTGGAGCAAATTGGAAAAGAAAATTTAACCGTTTTATTTTCAGATTCTACAAATGCAATGAGACCATATCATTCCCCAAGTGAAAAAGATATTTTAAAAGCAATTCGTGAATACATGGAGCAGGCACCCAAAAAGATTATTATCACTGCCTTTGCTTCTAATATGTCTAGAATTAGTGCAATCATTAAAATAGCTCAAGATATGAATAAAAAAGTTGTTGCTTTTGGTAGATCAATGGTTAATGGAATTAATATTGCAAGACAATTAGGTTATATTGATGTTGATGATTCTATTTTTATAGATAAAAAGCATGTATCTAAATATGATGATAATGAATTACTAATTTTAACCACTGGATCACAAGGTGAGGCTTTAGCTGGATTAGCAAAAATGGCTGAAGGAAAACATCCCCAAATTACAATTAAACATAATGATTTAATTATTTTCTCATCTTCACCAATTCCTGGTAATAGAATTAAAATAGAATTATTAATTAATGATTTATACAAATTAGGTGCAAACATTAAAGAAAATAGAATTGATGGATATTTACATACTTCAGGTCATGCATATCAAGAAGAACATAAAAAAATATTCGATCTTACTAAACCAACATATTTTTTTCCATATCATGGTGAATTTAGAATGTCAGTAGTTCATGGAAGAACTGCAGAAAAAGCAGGTGTAGATCCTAATAATGTAATAATAGCTTCTCATGGTGAAGTTTATGAAATGTTAGATAGAGTAATAACAAAAACTAATGACAAAATTATTTCAAATCCTATCTATATTGATGGCGAGGTAGCATCAGCTAAAAATACAAGATTAATTAACGAAAGAGAGCAATTAGGAGAAAATGGATTTGTTTATATATCTTTATTGATAGATAAAGATAAAGCCGATATTGTAGGTAGAACAAAAATAATTACTAGAGGAACATTATATGTAAAATCTTCTATAGATATCATAAGTGACATTAGAAGAATTGTGCATGGATTGGTTTTATTCACAATAAAAAATTCTGAAGAATGATCATCTTCTAAATTAAAAAAACACATTCAGGAAAGAGTGAAAAGTTATTTCTATAAAACTAAAAGAAGAAGTCCTTATGTATGTATATCAATTCAATATCTTGATGATTTAAAAATTATTCCAGCTCCAAAAGAAGTTAATGCTTAATAAATTCATCAAATATAAAATCAAAATTTATAGATTTTTCAACAATGGGATTATTTTGTCAATCAATTCCATACTTTTTAGATAATATTAAATCTCATTCTTGAGGAATATAGCTAGGAATATTTTCATAAACAATTTTTTCTCTTTTCATTGTCAAAGAAGGAATTCAATTTAAATTTATATTAGGTTTAAAAGAATCTACAACAAAATAACCATGAAAATTTTCATTATCATAAATATTAGAACTAATTTCATATCAAGTTAAATAACCTCAAAAAATATTTAAAAATTTATACCAGTTTTTTTTAAAAAACAGACCAATAGTTTTAATATTTTTTATAGACTTATAATATCCAATTTTTTGCTTAATTAAATTTATTCTAGAATAAATACTTTCAGTTTCTTTAATATTAGCTTTAATAAGCAAATTTATTTTAATAATTGAATCCATATTAGGTTGAAAAAAGAATGGACTAGTGTAGTAATAATTATTTAATGTTAAATTATCAATTAAATTATCATAATTGTTTTTTAAAAATTTACTATAATCTTCAATTGTCATCATTATCTCAATAATTTTAGGGTTATTGAATTTAATTGCTGAAGTTTTAAATTGTAATAAAGATTTATTGGCTAAAGTGTATCATAAATTTAATTCTTTACATTTTTTATGAAATATGTGTAAAATCTCATAATTACTTTGGCTTTCATTTTTCATAAAAAAATTATATTATTATTATGTCAATAACAAATAAAATAATATGGTGTATATGATAAAATTTAAACAATAAATTTTAAAATTATATTTATAGTTATTTACTAATAAATATTTGATTATTGGAGGGAGTGTCTAGTGTCAGAAAAAAATAAAGATAGTAACAAAGATAATAAAAAAAACAAAAGATCAGCTTCTTCTTTTTTTTCTAATCTAAATACTGATAGTTCTATTGAATATGGATATGCTGAAAAAAATCCTAAATCTAAATGAGCAAAATGGATAATAGGAGGATTAGTTTTAGGAATTACTGCTACAGGTATTACAGTTCCTTGAGCTTTTTCATCATGTACTGTAGCTTTAAATCGTCCTTATGCAGGAGGAGAAGTCTTATATACATATATTGATAATATTACAGGGAATGTCATTCCTGTTACATATGCAGAATTTGCAGAAAGAGTAGAAAAAGTTAAAACAAATGTAACAATTTTTGAAAAATGAGATGACATTTTTTACAAATCTGTTTTGAAAACATTATATGATGAAGAAAGAGAAGCATTTTTAAAATTTCAAGCTATTTATAAATCAATTCATGGAACTAATCCAGATTTATCAAAATTTGGTGAAGATTTATCAAAAACTTTTACTGAAATTGAAAATGAACAAAGAAAAATTTTAGAAGATAATAAAAAAACTTTCCAACAAGCTTTTGGTACTGCTGGCCAAAATTGACTAAATAATTGAATTAATGAATTGCAAACTAATTCAATTTATGGACCTCAATCTACAGAAAATGCAACAGAATCAACATTATATTTATTAGAAGATAAAGCTGTAGCTTATATGACAACTCAAAAAATTAAAAATTCTGCATTAGCAAGATATTTAGGGGCATCAATTTCTACAGATTCATGAAATTTTACAGATTTACAATTTGCTTTAGGTAATTTGCAATTAGATGGATTTTCTTGTAAATATACATCAAATGATGGAACTGAAAAAACAATAACAGAAACAGAAGCTCAAAATATATGAAAAGCATATTTAACTCAAAATGAAAATGTTGTACAACCAAAAAATATTACGTCATCTAACAATAATCAAATTGCTGTTTTTCAAACTAAATCATATTCAACTAATTTTAGAAATCCTTTTACAAAAACAACAAATTCAGGAACATCAAGCACAACATCAGATAATAAATTAATTACTTTATTAAATAAATATTTCAAATTAGGTTTAATGTCAAGTTTTACTCTTACAGGGATAACACCGGGTGAATCAAATTCATCAGCATTTCAAATAACTAGTGAAGCATTATCATCACTTTTTACTGTTCAGGTAGTAAATTCAAATCAAACATTTGCAAATTTTGCTCCTATTAGTAGATTAACCACTTTCCAAGGAGCTAATGTTATTAATACATCAAATGATCCAAATAATCAAAATTCTTTAGAAAATCAAAAAGATAGTTTATTAGTTAAAACTTTTGCAACAGATAATAATGTTTTAGGATCATCAAAAATATCAGATTTATCATCTTTAATTTATAAAGATTCAGCATTAGATGTCTTTTCTTTAGCAGCATTATCATCATCTGATACAGGTATAGCTGATGTAAATTCAACAACAGATAATTCTTTATTTTCTATTTATAAGAATACTACTACAACATCAAATCCAAAAGATCCAATATCAATTTTTATGAAATTATTTTTATCAATAGCATCAAGTTCAAATAATGAAATTGATTTTTCATCTTATTCAAATATAGGAACTAATTGAACCAATTTAAATTATGGTACTAAAGTAGCATCAAGTCAATTAGTATCATTTGCTAAATTAATAAGTGCTAATTTTAATTCAACAACATTTGAATTTAACAACACAATGAACCCAAATGATTTTAATACTCAATTAACCAATGCATTATCAGCATTAGGAACAAATGATTTTACATTTTT
The DNA here is from genome assembly GCA_949284615.1 of uncultured Mycoplasma sp. Taxonomy (GTDB): domain Bacteria; phylum Bacillota_I; class Bacilli_A; order Mycoplasmatales; family Metamycoplasmataceae; genus UBA710. The sequence goes on along the minus strand of CASDWL010000037.1, from coordinate 5,039 downwards.
AGGTCAATTATTAAATTGTGTTTTAATAGGAGACACAACAAATATTAAAAGTAATTATTTAAATAATAATTTATTTCAAAATCAAGTAGGATATTGAACTTTATATGAATTATCAGCACCTGATGCATCAAATAATAAGCAAGGTACATATTTATACATATCTTCTGATAGTGTAAGAATATTTACTAAAAAAATGAGTAATTTCACAACAGATGATTTTAAAAACATGGCTTTAAGTGATTTAAATAACACAATTAACACTGCAAGTGACTCTGAAACTGGAACAGAAGTTTTATATGATGTTGCTTCAGTATTTACTAAATTAAGTGATGATAATTTAATTATTTTAGATTTATTAAGTGATCAAAATAATGTAACTAATTTTAAAGAAGCAATTAAAGAGGAATTAAATAAAAATAATGCAGATTCTACTAACATAGATAGTGAAGTAGAATCAATTTATAATGAATTTTATAAATATGTTGAATTAAAATGAAATTTATCTCTAAATGAAACTATCACAAATATTCAATCTCAAATTCCTACATCTATTTCTACATTAGTAGAATCAAAAAGAACATATGATTTTGCAACTTATAATGATTCAACTAATAATGAGAATTTTGCAATTTTCCAAACAACTCAAAAATACGGAAGTAGTGCAGTTATTAAAGGAATAGATGAAATTTCTGGAGTATTTATAACAAAAATAACAAATTTATTAAGACCTAATTCATCAATTACAACAACAAGAAGTAATAATGTGAAAGGAAGGTTATAATGAAAATGAAAATTAGAAAAAGATCTTGATTACCTTTGGTATTACCTTCTACTTTGGTTATTTCTCCTATTTTTGTTTCATCTTGTATTTCTTTACCTTCAGGTGATATTAGTAGACCTGAACAAATTGAATTATTATCTTCAGAGCAAGCAAAAAATACATTAATGGACAATTGATTAACAACAACATTTACTTCGCTATATGCAGAATCTATTGCAAATGTTTCTGATAATTCAACAACAATTGCTGAGATTCGCAATTCATTGGAATATTATTTATTGAATTTATCTTGACCAGATACAACACAAACTGATTCAAATTCTACAATTAAATATGCAACTATAGAACAATCTAAAAAAACTGAATTTGAAAATTCAATAAAAGATGCATATAAATTTTATATTTCATATAGATCTACAATTGTTGATTCATCTGAAGATGGTGCTCCACAACCTATTGTATATTTTATGAATAAAGCTAACACATGAAAATCAAATGAATTAAACACAATTATCCCAATTTATAAAGATCAAAATAAAAATTCTTTGTTAACAATTCAAAATTTTAACCCAGGTATTAAATATACAGGAGTAGATAGTAATAATAGTGTTATAGAACAAGATTTTAAAATATTGATGTCAACAAGAGGAACTCTTGTTTATCAAAATGTTTTAAAATTATTACTAGGTGAAATGTACTTTTTAAAATCAACTGAAAGATTGATTAAAAATGGAACTAATTATAATAAAATGACAAGAAATATGTCTTCAGTAGATTATATTAATACACAGGCATATGTAGGTCAAAAAAATGGACAAAATGATTTTTCAACATTTATGCTTAAAAAATATACTGTTGAAAATAGTCCACAATTATTATGATCATATGCTGCAGAAGACTATACAACAAGTACAACAGTTTCATCAATAGTTTCTTCAATATCAGATTTTAATAATTTATCAATTACAAAAGATACTCAATTATCAAATATTTTAGCTCCTGCATCTTCAGAATCAAATAACAATGATATATCTAAATTGCAGGCATTTAAAGAAACTCAAATTAATGCTAACTCAGATAGTGAAGGAGACTTATCATCAAATATTGATACATTAAAAATGTATGGTGATACTAAAATTGGTTTATTAGATACTACATCTAATATGTTATTTACTTTTACTGAATTGGATGCTATTAAAGAAATAAGAAAATACAATGCAAATTCACAAAATTCAGCTAATTTATTATCAATTCCAAGTATTACAATAAAATCAGGTTCAGCAAGTAAAAAATCTCATTCTATTACAATAGATGATTTACAAATTGTTTGAGATGGAACAGAAATCACTCATACAAATAATGTATTTACAAAAACATTTACATCAACAAGTTCTAATAATGTAACTCAAGAATTAAAAATAAACTCAATTTCATATTTACCTTCTAATGGTGAAGAAAAAGATATAAATATTTCATTTACATATTCATTTACTAATGGATCAAACACAAAAAATTCATTTGATTATAATTTTTCAATATCTAACTGAGGTGAAAATGATTCTAGTCAAATTAATCCATTTATGAATCAATATCAATTTTCAGGATCAGAGTCTCAGGTAGGAATTAAAATATTTGATAATGCAACATCAACAGGTATTAGTTATTATTTAAGAGTTCTTCCTATTTGAAAAAGTGAACAATCAATTTCAATTAATGGAAGTAATTGATATAGTAAAGGATACTGAACATTTGAAAATACTCCTTGAAATACAGAAGAATTACAAAAAAAATTAGTTCATTTCTTTGTGATGTTAGATACAAATTTATTTACAAATATTCAAAACTTTTATTTATTTAACAATTATGATATTGAAGGAAATTCGTATGAATTATCATCATTAATTTCATCATTAGGATTAACTAAAAAAACAGATGATGATCGTAGAGCTGAAGGAATTATTTACTAATAATTATGGAAACTATTTTTCAAAAGATAATTGATAAACAAGCAGAAGCTAAAATAATTTTTGAAAATAAAAAAGTTATAGCATTTTATGATATAAATCCGAAAACACTAGGACATTTTTTGGTTATACCAAAAAATTATTCAAGAAACTTAATAACAATAAAAGAAAAAGATATGTTGTATTTGATTAAAATAGCTCGTAAATTAGCTTTAAAAGAAATAAAGAAATTAGGAGTAGATGGATTTAGATTAATTATAAATAATGAGGCATCATCAAAACAAGTAGTTTTTCATACACATGTTCATATAATACCTAGCGAAAAGAGTAAATAGAATATATGAAAATAAAGCAATATAAAAAATATGATGATATACCTAAAAAATATCAATTTGATTTAGAAGACATATTAGAAAATAAAACTATTGAAGAATTAATAGATGAATTTTTCAAGAAAATGAAAAATGAAATTAAGATTAAAGATAGTAAATATTCAGATTCAAAAACGTATTTAAAGTATTTGCAAAATCAAGAAAAATTAATTATTTTATTCAATAAAATTTCAAATTATATTTCTAATAAAATTTCCATAAATGTTGTAGATCCAAAATTTAATAAATTAAATAATGAATTTAATTACAAATATTATTCTTTAAGTAGAGAATTAGGACCTGAATCAAATAGAATATTTAATAATGAAAAAAAATTAAAAGAATGAATCAAATTAAAAGAATTTAAACAATTTAAAAAAGATATTGAATATACATTAGAACAAAAAAAACATAAATTTACTGATGAAATTGAAAAATTTGTTCTAAACACTTCAAGAGCAGATGTAGATGCTCATGAAATATTTTCTATTATTACAAATAGTGAAATGGATTATGGTTATGCCATATCTAAAACAGGAAAAAAAATTAAAATAAGTCCTTCCAACAAAAGTAAATTACTTTTAAATAAAGATGAGAATATAAGGAAAACTACCCAACTAAATTGAATTAAAGCATATTTAAAACACAAAAATTCATTATCATCTCTTTTATATCAACATATAAAAAATATTTCGGTATGATCATTAGAAAGGAAATATTCATCATCAGTTGAATCATTGATAATTGATGATCAAATGACAGATGAATTATTAAAATCATTGTATAAAAATGTAAAAAATAATAAGCATCTTTTTGATAAATTTGGAAAATATCATGCAAAGTTTTTTCAATTAAAATTTAACAAAAAATATAAAATGTGAGATCATTTATTGCCTTTAGTTTCAATAAAACAATTTTATACAATTGAACAAATGCAAGAAATTGTTTTAGAAGCATTGAGACCATTTGGTGATAAATACATTTCTATAATAAAAGAAATGTATGATAAAAATTGAATAGATTATTGTATTGTAGATAATAAAAGATCTGGCGCTTATTCTATTGGTCAAACATATGGAATTAATAAAAAATATATATTGATGAATTTTGAAGGAACTTTATCATCTATATCTACATTAGCTCATGAAATTGGTCACTCTATGCATTCATATTTTTCTGATATAAATCAACCATATAATTTATCTCAATATCCTATATTTTTAGCTGAAATTGCTTCAATATTTAATGAATTAATGCTAAATGATTATTTATTTAATAGTTCTAAAGATAATAAATTTAAATTTTATTTATTATCAAATCAAATTAATGAATTTTTAGGAACTGTGAAACAGCAAACTATGTGATCGGAATATGAATTTGAACTTTACAGCAGAATAGATAAAGGAGAATCTGCATCTAGTTTTGATGAATTAAAAAAGATTTATGAATCAATAATTTCTCAATATACAAATAAGAAAAAGAAATATAAAGATTTACATTTATATGGTTCAGTAATGGTTCCTCATTATTATTATCATTTTTATGTTTATAAATATGCAATTGGATATTTGGTTGCAAACTATTTTTTTAATCAATATAAAAAATTAGGCCAATCATTTTTAGATAAATATATTAATGATTTTTTATCAAAAGGATGTTCAGAAAAACCTTTAGATCTTTTAAAAGGAATGGGTATTAATTTAGAAGATGCATCATTTTATGATATAGCCTTCCAAACTTTAGATTTTAAAATAAATGATTATATTAAACTTGGAAAGAAAATTTTTAATAAAGATAAAAAACATAAATAAAAAAATCTAGTTATAGTTAACTAGATTCTTTTTTGTAATTACAATCGCAACACTAAGAATTATTATATAGAAAACTAAAAACACATCAGTAATGTGTTGATTTAGTTTAGTT
>CASDWL010000036.1 GCA_949284615.1 uncultured Mycoplasma sp. | reverse complement strand
TGGAAGGATTTTTTATATAAAAAAATCACAACCCCAACCTTTCATAATTTTATTAAGTGTTGCGATTGTAATTACAATTTGGGAATGATCTAATGATCATTTTATTTATTCATCTTCTTCTCAAGTGAATTGATATCCTAAGATTCTAACAGTATCACCTTGTTGTATTCCATTATTAATTAATTCTTTTCATAAACCAATGTCTTTTATTTTTTTATTAAATCTTAAAATGTTGTCATAAGTATTTAAAGGGTTTCTTTGATAAATTTCTTCTATTTTTTTTCCAGTTACTTCAAACATCCCTTCATAAAGTTTTTCTATTTTGAAATCATCTTCTAATGTAACATAAATTTCTTCTATTTTTGTTTCTTCACTTTCCACTTTTTTTGCTTCTTTATATAAAATATACATTTTCTTTTTTAATTCATTTATGTCATTGTAATTTAAAGCAGAAATAGATATTATAGAAATATCTGGATATTTTGCAATAAATTCTTGATAGTGTTCATTAAATGATTCCAAATCATTTTTATTAGCAATTATCAAAAAGTCTCTTTTAATGATATTCTCATTAAAATCTTTTAATTCTTTTTTAAGTGTTTCAAAATCATTAATTGGATTTTTATTTTTATCTCCAAAATCTATAACAAAAGCAATTAATTTACATCTTTCAATATGTTTTAAAAATTGAATTCCCAGTCCTTTTCCTAAAGATGATCCTTTAATTAGACCTGGAAGATCTGCAACTACATAAGAATGATCTTGATATTGAACAAGTCCTAGTTGGGGTGCTAAAGTTGTAAAAGGATAATCACCTATTTTAGGTTTAGCATTAGATATTAACTTTAATATAGTAGATTTACCTGCTGATGGAAGACCTACTAAACCAATATCTGCAAGAACTTTAAGTTCCAAAGTAACTTTTTTTCTTTCACCTAATGTTCCATTTTCACATATTCTAGGAGCAGGATTAGTAGAAGATTTAAATTTAGAATTACCTCTACCACCTTTTCCACCTTTTGCAATTAAATATTTTTTGTCATCTATAACATCACAAATGATTTTATTATTTTCATATACTAAAGTACCAAAAGGAACTTTAATGATTACATCCTCACCTTTAGCTCCATACATGTTTTTGGTCATACCATTTTCTCCATCATTTCCCCTGATATGCTTCATTATATGAATTGGTAATAGTGTATTCATACCACTATCACCTTGAAAATAAACATCTCCACCATCTCCACCATCTCCACCAAAAGGACCACCTTTTTCAACACGGTGCTCATGACGAAATGATATAACGCCATCACCACCTTTACCAGCAATGACTTCTATATTTACTTGATCAATAAATTTCATATGATTATTATAATTTATGAATGTATTTTATCCAATAATAAAATTGTATTTGTTTGATCTAATTTTAATTCTTCTTTAATTACATGTTTTTTATAAACATCTTTTAAAGATAAAATATTTTTATTTAACAAACCATCAAAAACAACTTCTCCCTTATTTATGATAGTACAATATGTTGCATATTTATTCATTTCATGTAAGTTATTTGAAACAATTAATATTGTTTTACCTTTGTTTTTTAATTCATTTAAATAATCAAATAATGCAATTTGATCATTGTAATCTAAATATGCTTCAGGTTGATCAAAAATCAATATATCAGGCTGATCAATCAATGCTTGAGCTAAAAATACCTTTCTTTTTTCTCCTGATGAAAGAGAACTTATTTTTTCTTTTTTAATTGAATCTAAATTAAATTTGTTAATGATCTTGTTTATTCTTTTATCTAGTTTTTCTTTTGAAGTTGTTAAAAGTGCAAAGTTATTTAAATAATCTTTTACTGTTATTTTTTTAGAAAAATTCATTATTTCTGGAACAAAACCAATATTTTTATTTAAACCTATTTCATAGTTTTTCCTATTATTAATTAATATTTTCCCTTTAATTTTATTTTTGGGATAAGAACAAATAATTGATTTAATAATAATTGATTTACCACTTGAGCAAGGACCGGTTAAAAGATGAATTTCTCCTGGATAAATATTAAAAGAAATATTATTTAGAATTTGTTTGTTTTTAAATTTTTTACTCAAATTTTGAATAATGATAGTAGGTGTTTTATCATTAGGCTTTTGACCTAACATATTTAATTCAACAATTTCATTGCTAGAAATTTCATTTTCTCTTTTTATAACATCTTCGTCATGGAGCAAAATATTATGAATGATTGTAGAAGGTTTATTATCAATTATTTCATTAAATATTTCAGTGTTATTTTCATAAATAATATCTGATTCTTCTTTTTCTTCTTCTAAAGGAATTTCTAAATCATTTTTTTTAGCATTCAAAATATCATTTAACTTTAATTTATATTCTTCTCATGATATTTCATTATTTTCTAACTTAGTCATTAAATCAGTTATTTCATTATTTAAAGAACTCATATTTATTTTATTTCCCTTCTATAATACATTAGTGAACTAAGTGAAAAAATTAAAATAGCAACTGAAGATCAACTAATAGCCAACATTCAAGGTTCATCTAATCTTTCTTCTACAAATGTTGTGTAATAGATGATGTTATTAGGATTTGTTTTATCTTCTTGGAAATATTTTCCATTACTAAACATTGGGGCAATATTGTAATAATTTGAATATGAACTCAATTCTTGAATTGAATTATAATCTAGATTTTTTTCAATATTAGTTCTTGCTATTTTCAAAATTCCTGATAATGGATTTATATAATCAATAGCTAATAAAAAATTATTTGCATTTATATTTTTATTTTTAAGGGATGAACTTAATCATTGGAATATGTAATTTACATTAGTAGAATTAATAGAAATATCAATACTTCCTTCAACTCCATTATTATTAGTAGTAAAAGTCAATTGTTCAAAAACTAATCTATTATTGATTGACCCTAAAAAACTTTGGTTATTGGATGATAGTCCTGTAATATATTGAATATTGGTATTATTAGGATCATATTCTTGCAATTTATTTTTAACAACATTAATATTTTTGTTAATTTCATCATTAAAAGTAGCATTAATTTGATTTATAGGTGCAGATGTTATGTAATTAGATGTAATATTTGTAAAGTTTGCAATAACATAAGAACAAGCAAAAAAAGCAGCAGGAATAGATCTACCTATTTTAGGGCCAAAAAATAAACCTAATAAAACTACTGTTGATGAAACAACTAAAAATGTAATAAATTGAGCACCAAAAGCTCCAACTGTTAATAATAATAAGTTATTAGTGGTTAAGATATTAGCAATTAAAAATGAACCAATATTCATTAAAAAAGTATTGATAAGAGAAACAATTAATCCAAAAAATAATATAAAAGAAAATCTAGCTAACCAAATTTCAATTCTGTTAGTAGATTTAGTGATCAAAATAATATCATCTCCATCAGCTTGAGAATCTAAAAAGATTTGAGATGTTTTAATAATTGTCTGCACTCCAATACCTATACATACTATAGATATTTCAATGTAAAAGATATAATCTAAAATTTCTGGTGATTGAAGATTTTTTAAAAAAACAGGAGCTAAAGAAATGATTAAAATCATTATACAAAACAAAAAGAAACAAACATAAGTAGAAACCGATTTAAAAAAAATTTTACTTATATATTGCAACATCAATTTATATGAACGGAAGTTTCCAATTTTTTTCATTTATAAAATTATATCATTTGAGTTTTAAATTATTTAGCAATAATAACTATAGCTGGCTTAATAACTCTTTCATGTAATTTATATCCACGAGAAATTATTTTAATAATTTGATCTTTTTCATATTCAGGATTTTCAACAATTTCTTGAGCAAATTGTAATTCTGGATCAAAAACATCTTTTATTTGAGGTTGGATTATACTTACACCATTATTATCTAAAATAGAAAAGATTTGATCTATTAACATTTGAAAACCTTTAACATAAGCATTGATAGAAGGATTATCAACATTTGAACCTGAATCGATTGCTAAATATAGATTATTAATTGGATTTAGAATTTCTTCTAATAACTTTTGATTTGCAAATTTTGATTTATGTTCTACATCTTCTTTGGCTTTCTCTTTAATTTCATCTTTTAATTTTTCTACTTTTTCAGCAGCGGTTTTTGCCATTTCTTCAGCTTTTGCTTTGTAAGCAATTATATTTAGTTCTTTTTCTTGTTCTAATTTATCAATTTTTTCTTGTAATTTTTCAATTTCTTTTTTTAGTGATTTAATTTCTTGCTTTTCACTTCTTTCTTTTTCATTAGTTGATGTTTCTAGGATTTCTTTTGTACTATTTTTTTGAAGATTTATTACATCAAAAATTAATTCATATTCACCTTTTTCAATGTTTCTATCTAAAATGCTTGTTTTTTCTTCTAGGTTAATATTAATTTTAAAAAGTTTATCAGTTGATAAATCTATTCCGATTAATTTTTGATCAAAATTTGCAAGAATCTCTTCTTTTCCTAAAGTTATAGTGATATTATCTTTTTTAAATTTCTTTTTATCCTCTACTCTTTCAATGATTAAATTAAAATTTAATATATCATTTTCTTCTATTATTCATTTATTGTCTACATTATTCATTGTGGATATCCTCTTCTTTCTTTTGATCTTGAATTTCAATTTCAGATTCAATAATTTCTCTTGTATATTTCTCTATTATATTAAGAATATTTTTTGCTTTGGCATAATTCATTCTTGTTGGTCCAACAACTGAAACATCTTTCACTTTACCATTTAATGATAATCTTTTTGAAATAATAGAAGTATTTGAAGGTAAAATTTCTAATTTTAAATTTTCTTCTAAATAATTTCTTTCATTAATTGATTCTCATATAGATTGATTTTCAATTAATTCAATGATGTTAGCTAATTCTTTTCTTTCAATATCATCTGATTTAATCAAATGTGATTTACCAAATATTTTATTATTGGATCTGTTTTTATAATTATTAAAAATATTATTAACAAATGTTTCAATTAATTCTTCATAATTTTTAATATGTTCTTTTAAAATGGGTTTCAATGTATCCAATGAAGAAGAAATTTCAATTAGTTTAACATTGTACAATCTTTCTTGAAAAATTCTAATAGCAATTTTTAAATCTTGAATATTAATTCTATCTGATGATAATTTTAATTCTTTTGAATCAACAATACCACTTGAAGTTATTAGAACAATAATTGCATCATCATTACTAATAGGAGTGAAATTTATAGACATTAATCTTTCATCTTTATTAATTTGAGATGTTATTACTGTCATTTTTGAAGCTTCAGAGATTATGGATACAGCTTCATCTATTATATTGTCAATAGAATTTCTTCTTTGAGCAAAAATATCCTTTATTTTGATGCTTAATTTATCTTCTGTTGAAGAAGTTAAATGTTTAGCATAATATTTATATCCTTTAGATGTTGGAATTCTTCCACTTGAAGTATGTGATTTTTCAATCATTTCTTCTTTTTCTAAATTAGCCATGATATTTCTAACAGTTGCAGATGATATTGCTAAATTATATTTTTGAATTAGAAAAACACTACCTACAGGTTTTGAAGAAGAAATATATTCTTCTACAATATATTTTAAAATTTCATTTTTGTTTTTTCTTTTTTTGTACATAAATTTAAAATATCAACTAAAAAATAAGAGTAGTTATACTCTTATTTATTTTTTATTCTTTTTCTTCTACATCTGCTTTAATTGGGCCATCATTATTTTCATTTTCATCATCCAAAGCAGCTTTATTTGCTTGTTGATTAGCAAACATTGCAGCAGCTTGTTCAATTTGATCCAATTTAGTTTTTAATTCTTCAATTTGTTTTTTTTCAATCATTTCTTTTAAAGAAGTAATTTCTTTTTCAGATTGTTCTTTCATTTTTGGATCTAAATCCTTAGAATCTTTTAAAGATTTTTCCATCTGGTGAATAAGTGATTCAGCTCTAATAATAGTTACTCTTTCTTCTTTTCTCTTATTATCAGCTTCTTTGTTTTCTTCTGCATCTTTTACCATTTTGTTAATTTCTTCTTCAGATAATCTAGAAGAGTTTTGGATAGTAATTGTTGCTTCTTTATTATTTTTTTTATCCTTAGCTGTAACAGTTGTAATACCATTAACATCAATTGAGAAAGACACTTCAATTTGAGGAACGCCTCTAGGTGCTGGATCAATACCACTTAAATTAAATTGACCTAACACTTTGTTCCCTTCTAATACTTGTCTTTCTCCTTGAACAACAACAATAGAAACTTCTGTTTGATTATCTACAGCTGTTGAGAATATTTGAGATTTTGTAACAGGAATAGTTGTATTTCTTTTAATTAAAGGAGCAATAATATCACCTTCAGTTACTATACCTAAAGTTAACGGTGTAACATCTAATAATAAAACATCTGAAACATCACCAGCAAGAACTCCACCTTGAATAGCAGCTCCTATAGCAACAACTTCATCAGGATTAATTGTTCTATTAGTTTTTTTACCTAATGTATGTTCAACCATTTGTTGAACAGCAGGAATTCTTGTTGATCCACCAACAAGTAAAACTTCATTTAAATCAGAAGCTTTAATACCAGCTTCTTTTAATGCATCCATAATTGGCTTTCTAGTTCTATCTACAAGTTTAGATGTCATTTTTTCAAATTCTGATCTAGTTAATTCTAATTCAACATTTAAAGGACCTTCAGCTGTTATTGCTAAAAATGGTAAATTAATTGAAGTTGATTCAGAACCCGATAATTCTATTTTGGCTTTTTCTGCAGCTTCTTTTAATCTTGACATAGCCATTTTATCTGAAGATACATCAAAATTATTGTTTTTCTTAATATTGTCTTTTATTCAATCAACAATAGTGTTATCTCAATCATCTCCACCTAGATGATTATCACCACTTGTTGCTAAAACTTCAAAAGTCCCATCTGATAGTTCTAATATTGAAACATCAAATGTTCCTCCACCCAAATCATAAACAAGAATTTTTTGTTCTTTATCTTTTTTATCAATTCCATATGATAGAGCTGCTGCTGTAGGTTCGTTAATAATTCTTACAACATCTAAACCTGCAATTTTACCTGCAATTTTAGTAGCTTCACGTTGATCATTATTGAAGTATGCAGGAACAGTAATAACAGCTTTTTCTATTTTAGAGCCTATTTTTTTCTCAGCATATTCTTTTAAGTACATCAAGATATATCCTGATACTTGTTCAGGACTTAGTACCTCTTCTTTACCATTAATGTGAACTTTGACTTTTTCATTTGTTCCCATTAATCTTTTAATTGATGCTATAGAATCTGGATTAGTTTCTAATTGTCTTTTAGCAATCTCTCCAACAATTCTTTCACCATTTTTTCATGCGACAACAGAAGGGGTTGTTCTTTTACCAGAAGGGTTTTCCAAAACAATTGTTTCTTTTCCATCCATTACAGCAACAACTGAATTTGTTGTTCCAAGGTCAATACCTATGATTTTTTCTTTAGCCATAATTTAATCCTTTCCAAATACTATAAATTTTGTATTTTATATTAAAATAATTTCAATAATATGATTAAATTTTAACATAAAATTAGCACTTAATTATAAAATATGCTAATTTTTAAAAAAAAATTTCTTAATTTAAAAATAATATTATATTTTTATTTTATGAATTATATTTTATGTATAGATACATTAAGTATTTTTAAAAATAAATTCATTAATTTATTATTTAAAATATTAATATGTTTCAAGAATTAACAACATTTTCTATTGAAATTAAAAAATCTAAATTTATTGGATACGCATATAAAATTCAAAATATTATTGAAATAAACAATATTTTGAATTATTTAAGAAGAGAACATAAAAAAGCTAAACATATTACATATGGATTCAAATTTACTGAATCTAATACCATTAAATTAAAAGGATTTGATGATCAAGAACCAAAGGGTGTTGCATCATTACCAATAATAAAATCAATTGAAATTAACAATTTAAATAATGTTGCTATTTTTATTGTTCGTTATTTTGGAAATATTAAACTAGGATTGAAAAAATTAAACCAAACATATGCAAAATGTGCTTATGAAATTGGAAAGATGTTAAATAATTTTTAATCGAATTACATCTCAACATTATTAATAAAGAAATTATAAATTCCTTCTTCATCGTTTGAATCTGTAACAAATGTTGCTAACTCTTTTGTTTTTGTTTGTGCATTGCCCATAGCAACAGATCATTTAGCTTTCTTAAACATGCTTAAATCATTTTCAGCATCACCAAAAACTAAAGTTTTATCTAAGTTAATAATACCCTTATCATGTAATATTTGTAGACCATCACCTTTTGTTAATCCTTTTGGCATAATATCAAATACTTCATCTTGTGATCTTACTATATATACATCATCCATTTTATTAATTTGAGATTCAATGTTTTGATAATCTTTAATATTCATTTCAGAGTATATGATTAAGAATTTAATTACTTCATAATTATTAATATTAAATTTATTTAATTCTTCTAATGTGTTAATAAAAGTAATATTTACTTGATCATTAGAATCTAAATTATCATTTATATTTTTAATAGTATCAAATCACTTTGATTGAAAATTTATTTTTTCATTTTTACACATTATAATTTGATCTTTTGTATATATTAAAAAGATTCCATTATTTTGAACTAAAATTTCATAGATTTTCTTAGTTTGATTTTTACCAATATGATTTATTGATATTATGCTATTTTTTGTTGGGTCATAAACTAAAGCAGAGTTACATGATATAACAGGTAATTTGGGTTTTAATATTCTAATTTTATCTGGAATGAAATAATATGGTCTTCCTGTAGCTATAGATATGTTAATTCCTAATGTTTTTAATTTGTTAATGATTTCTAATGATAATTTAGATATTATCCTTTTAGATGTTAATAAAGTACCATCTAAATCAAAAAAAATATATTCAATATCCTTTATCTTTATTTTTTTCATTTTCCGTTTCCTTGTTTAACAATTTTAAATTTTATTACAATATTCAATTTATATATTTTTTATGTCATTTTTTATGTCATAAAATATAATTAATTACTTTAATTGTAAACTAATAAATTAAATATTAACTACTTCAAATCATTAAGGATTGATATATGAAAAATGATATAAAGCCATCATTATATCATTTTAAATATTTAAAATTTACAAATAAAAAACAAATTACAATTTAATCACAAAATGTTAATTAAACAATTTTAAAATTAATTGAATATGATTTTTCATTTTTAATTTTTTGAGAATATATTCAAGAAATTTCTTGCATATCAAGACTATCAAATTTAATTCTTATTTTTGATGGTTCTACTCTAACAGCCAAAATATTTGACTCATCATTTTGCATAATAATTTCAAAATCTACAATAATGTTGCTAATTCTATTAGCATTTGGAAATGATCCTAATGATTCCATTGTTTTTTCTCAAATATTACCTTGTCACCCAAAAATTTTGCTAAATTGTTGCATTACTTCAACATGATTTAAATTCCCATTTGGATTTAATTCCATTGAAAATTTATTATCAGATCCTGCAATTTTGTAAATAAAGTTGTTATAGAAAGGTATAGAAGTATATTTTTGTTGCACTTTTTGTGAAATATATTCAATAACTTTGTTTAATACATTTTTGTAATATAAAATGTCCGAAGAATCTATATTTACATAATTACAATTATTTGTTCAACTATAAATATCTGTTAAATTAGAAAATATTAGTAGATTTTCATCACTTATTTTAATATCAAATTCAGATACAAAATCAACATTTTTGTAAGAAATTTTTATTTTAATAGATGATGTTGCAAGTGAAGGGGTTGCTTGAACATTAGCTATAAAATTTTCTTCTTTTAATTCAAATGAATTATTAAATATTAAATCTTTGTTGTTAAATATTAAAGAAACATTTATTTTTTTGATAATATCAGAAATATTTTCATTTTTTTCATCAAATTCAGAAAAATTGTTTACATCTAATATAGCATCTTTTAACATTAAAGGAGAATTGATATTTTCATTTCTGTTTACTAAAACTCCATTATTTTGATATGTGTTTCACTCAAAAATTAAAGTATAGTAAGATAACAATTTTTCACTTGTAAAAGGTATATCAAATGATTTATTATTTGTATAGACAATAAGTTTTTCTGGTTGCAAAGAGATTTGGGTATTATTTTCAACATCTTGTGTTGCTGAATAAATAATATAAACATTTTCAATTGCATTTAAATTTTCAGAAGTTATATTAGAATCCTTATTTTTTATGAATTGTAATAAATCTTGTCATGTATTACCGCTTGAAAAAAAAGTTTCTACTAAAGCATTTAATTCTGCTTCACTTTTATTTTTAATAGATTGTAATTCAAAAGTCAAATAGTTGTTATTATTCCCGATAGTTTTAGATGCTTTTGAAACTTTAAAAGATGAATTGATTTTAGAATTAAAAAAATCATTTTGATTTTGATACAAATATTCAATTGTAGCATCTAATATCTGATTAAAATCAATTGTGGATTTTACACTTATTGCTCTATCATTAGCTATTTCTCAAGTTCTTAACGCTTTGATATTATTGCTAGATGATGAGTTTGTCACACTTTTACCACAACTTATCACTGAAATTGCAACTATAGGTAATACAGTAGTAATACTCATAGCAGCTAATAAAGTTATTTTATTTAGTTTCATATTACTATATTCTTGAACTTTCCTGTTTTTTTATCAATTTATCTTGAGTTAAAATAATAAAATAAAAAATATTAATACTAATTTAATCAAGTAATAACATTGTATCATATATTTGATTGTTTTCATAGATTTATAAGCTAAAAAATAATGATCAATTTAATTTATTCTTGAATTAAAATCATAATTTTATAATCTTAAAAAATTAGTAGTTATCTTTTATTTTAAACTCAAGTGTTTAAGTATGTTTCTAATTGTATTTTGAATTTAAAACTGTACATTTTCATACAAATTGAAAAATGATATATTTAAAATTAAAAATTGAAATTTAAAATATAATTATTAAACAATATGTATGATCATAAAACAATAGAAAAAAAATGACAAAATTATTGATTAAAAAATAAAACATTTAAAACAACAGAAAATAAAGACAAAAAATTTTATGTTTTAGATATGTTTCCATATCCGTCAGGATCTGGCCTTCACGTCGGCCATCCTGAAGGATATACAGCAACAGATATAATTGCTAGATATAAAAGATTAAATGATTTTGATGTATTACATCCAATAGGATGAGATGCTTTTGGTTTACCAGCAGAACAATATGCTATTCAAACAGGAAATAATCCTGCAACTTTTACTAATGAAAATATAAACAATTTTAGAAAGCAACTTCAATCACTTGGTTTTTCATATGATTATGATAAAGAAGTAAATACAACTGATCCAAAATACTATCGTTGAACACAATGAATATTCGCTCAAATGTATAAGAATGGTTTAGCTGAAATTAGAGAAATAGATGTCAATTGATGTGAAAAATTAGGCACAGTGCTTGCTAATGAAGAAGTGCTGATTGATGAAAATGGAAATGCAGTTAGTGAAAGAGGTAATTTTCCTGTAGTTAAAAAATCAATGAAACAATGAGTTTTAAAAATAACAAATTATGCAGATAAATTATTAGAAGGATTAGATGAAGTGAATTGACCTAATTCTTTAATAGCTTTACAAAAAAATTGAATTGGTAAAAAAGAACAAAATGGTGAAACCATATATCATTTAAAAGATTGAGTTTTTGCAAGACAAAGATATTGAGGAGAACCTTTTCCAATTGCTTTTGATGAAAATAATAATATTTATTTAATTGAAGATTTGGTTGAACTGCCAATCATGACTAATATTCAACCCTCTGGGGATGGAAGATCTCCTTTGGCTAATAATAGGGAGTGAATTGAAGTAACAATAAATGGAAGAAAATTAAAAAGAGATTCTAATACAATGCCCCAATGAGCAGGTTCTTCTTGATATTATTTAGCGTATATTCTTAAAAATGATGATGGAACATATGTTGATTTAAATTCTTCTGAAGCTTATGAAAGATTCCAAAAATGACTTCCAGTTGATCTTTATATAGGAGGTCAAGAACATGCAGTACTCCATCTTTTATATGCTCGTTTTTGACATAAAGTTTTATATGATTTAAAAATTGTTCCTACTAGTGAACCATTTTTAAAATTAGTTAATCAAGGCATGATTTTAGGTGCAGATAATCAAAAGATGTCTAAATCAAAAGGAAATGTTATTAATCCTAATGATATTGTTGATGAATTTGGTGCAGATACTTTGAGATTATACGAAATGTTTATGGGGCCTTTAGTAGACACCAAACCTTGAAATGATAAAAATTTAAAAGCTACTAGAAAGTGATTAGAACGTGTTTGAAGATTATTTGAAAATATAATAAATTCAAACATTGAGTTTAATCAAAAACAGCAAATTGATGAATTAGAATCAATCTATCATGAGACTATTAGAGATGTAACTAATTGTATTGAAGATTTAAAATTTAATATAGCAATATCTAAGATGATGGTTTATGTTAATTTTTTATATAAAGTGGAGATTATAAATAATAAGAAATATTTAATAGATTTTTTAATCCTATTATCCCCATTTGCGCCTCATATTTCTGAAGAATTAATGGAAATGCTAAATGAAAAAGAGATTTCTAAACATCATTGACCTAAATGAGATGCAAATAAAATCATTCAAAATAGTGTAATTATTTCTATTCAAGTAAATGGTAAATTACGGTCAACATTAGAAACTGAAATTAATTATAATGATGAAGATATAATAAATTGAGCACAACAAATTGATAATGTTAAAAAATTTATTAAAGATTCTAAAATCAAAAAAATTATCCATGTTAAAAATAAAATTATTAATTTTGTAATTTAATATTTTATGAATTAATTATAGACACTAAACAAACATTATATATGTAATAAATATAAAAAGGTTAAAGGTCATAAGTACATTTATTTTTTAATTAATATAAAATAATATAAAATATTAGATTTTCTGAAAAAAAACATAAAAATTATGCTAGACAAATTTATGCTTATTTTTTTTGTTTTAAAATTTTCTTATTATAGAAAAAATAATGTAATAAACCACTTAGCAAGTTAAGTGAAAATATTTATAAATAAAGGAATTTAAATTATGAATAAAAAATTATTATTAGGTCTAGGATCATCTCTAGCACTATCTGTACCTATTTTGGCAGTTACATCATGTGGTGATTCATCAACTAGTTTCAATAATTATGTTATAGAATTGAATGGTGAGCAAACTCAATTTTTACTTAAAATCAATGGAAAAAATCTTTCAACTAATACAACAGATTGAAAAATTTCTGAAAGTTCAATTAATGGAAATGTAACTCAATGAACAACTTCAAATGATTGAACATTAGATTCTACAAGTAATAGTAATCAAGTTATATTAAAAGCAACAAAGGATACTACAAAAGGAAAAAAATATAGTTTTATACGTAATGATAGACCACTGTTTAGTGATTTCTCAACTCCATTTGAACCTACTGCAATAACTGAAGAAGGAAAAAATAATTTTAAAGGATATCAATCATCTAATGCCAATGTTTCTTCAAATGATTCTAATAAGGCAAATATTGTATTTAATAGTGATTTAAATTTAACTTTTCAATTTAGACAAGGAACAACAGGATCACAATATATTAAAATGGAACTACCAGAAAATTTAACATCTTTTAGTGGATACCAAGGATATAATCCCGAAAATAATATTGAGTGATCAATATTAAATTTGAATGGAGTTGGGGTTGATAAATTTCAAATTGAATCAGGAAATATATTGTCTAGCAGAGAAGCAATTAGTGAAAATGAATCTCTTAAATTAGTAGGAAAAATTAAAGCTGAAGGATATGAAGGTAATTTCCAAATTTCAATTAATTTCCAAAATCAACCAACAGAAGTAACTATTAACAATATTAGTCAAGAAATAAATAATGACAAAGTAATTATTACTATTACAGGTTCTAAATTACCTACTGATAGCACTAAATTTGTGTTTAAAGAGAATAATGGTTCAACTTCTTCAAATGAATGAACTATGAAGACTGATCCAGCTGCAACTGATACAGTAGTAAAATTTGAAGCAACATATGCTAATGTAATGGGAAAAAGTTTTACAGTTGAAGTAACAAATGGAGAAAAAACTACTTCAAAAGAATTTACAGTGGTAACTCCAACTATAAATTCTATTAGCTCACAAATGACAGATAAAGGTGATTTTGAATTAAGTATTACAGGTACTAATTTATCTTCAAGTAAGTCATTATATAAATTTGAATATGCAGGAGAAGCTATAAGTAATGGAACTACTCCTTCATTAGATATTAATAATGATAAAGTTGAACTTGATTGAACAAGTGCTACAAATATAGTAATTACAATATATAAAGGTAGTGATAATGCTACATGTATTACCAAAAATTTATATGGAACAAAATTCAAAATTAAAGTAAATAATCAAGGTGAAGGTACAGAATTTGATTTTGGAGATTATACAGCTCCTACAGGTGTAATTAAAGATAAATTATTTGTTAATAATCATGAAGGAACAAGTGATAATTCAATAGCAACTCCATTACCTGATGAAAATATTACAGGTGATAATTTGAGTTTTACTTTTACTACCACATCTAAAACAAATACTTTCATGAAAATATCATTACCAACATCAAGTAATGGTTCAAATGATGATGGTATTTTAGAAATGCTTAGTGGATATAAAGGCTATACTTCATCAGCTCAATCAGCTTTAACTTGAGCTTTAAATGAAGATAGTAAAAGTAATTTTACTTTTGATCAATCAACATCAGAATTACATAATACAAATGCATTAACTGCTGGTGGAAATATAACTGCTACTTTAACCGGAACATTAACTGACACTATTACAGATAGATCAAAAACATTTACTTTATCAATTACATTTGTTTTACATACAGCAGATGTTGTAATATCAAATGAACCTACTGTTGAATGAATAATAGAAGGTGATAGTAAAGGTAAAAAAGTTAAAGTTACTTTTACAGGTACCAATTTACCTACTTCTCAAGATAAATGAACTATAAAAGAAGTTACAAAAGCACCAGAACAACCTACACCATCAACAAAAGAAGATACAACAAGTTCTTCTGTATGAACTATTGATACTACTTCTTCTCCTTCAGCAACATCAATAACTTTTGTGGCTGATTTTAATAAAGATATTATGGGTAAAACATACTCATTCCAACCCGAAAATGCTGCTACAGCTAAAGAAGTGACAGTTCCTACATCATCTATAACACAAGTTAGTACAGAAATGGATAATAATGGAGATTTTACAATAACAATTGAAGGAACAAATCTTTCTGCAAATTTAGATACCTATGTATTTACTCATAAAGATAAAACTTCAAATGGTGGACAAAGTAGAGATGATGCTAGTGTTGGAGATGCAACTACAAATGTAGCACCTACAGGTGATGAATTAAAAACTAGAATTGAAAAATCAACTTTTGATTGAGAAAGTGATAAAAAAGTTGTTATTACAATTCAAAAAGTAACTGGAGATGGAACAAATGAAGTTTTAACTAAAAACTTATATGGTGAGACATATGAAGTTAATATTAATGGTTCAACAGATAAACAAGAATTCACTTTTGCTTCATATGTAGCTCCTATAGGTGTAACTAATGGTATTTTTGCAACAAGTTATGAGGGGAATTCACAAAAACCATCTACAGGTACTGAATTAAAATTTGAAGGAAATAATTTAGAATGAACCATTAATTTACAAGATAGTAATAATAAATATATTGCTATTAATTTGAAACATCAAGACAGTGATGCTTCTTACAATATTTACAAGGTCAAAAAGGTTATGGAGATACTACAACTAGTTTTATTACATTAGAATGAAAATTGCCTACTACTTCAAGAGCAGATCAACCTACTTTTGCTTATGATACAACCAATGGATTGTATAATACAACTGAATTAGTTGATGATGCTAAGGTTACTATTCAAGGAATTTTAACTGATACTCAAACAGGTGAATCAACAACATTTAATCTTAATTTAACATTTAAATTAGCTTCTATGACAATAGAAACAGCAAAAAGTGAAATTAAGGATAATGGAGATTTAACAATAACTGTAACAGGTAAAAATTTAGATATATCTAATAAAGATAAATATGAATTTACCTATATTCCTAATGTTCCTAATGATGGAGTTAATAGCAAAGTTGATTCAACTACAAATCCAAGCATAACTAGTGATATTTTAGAATTTGATACAAGCGAAGGTATAACAAATACTTCAAATGAAGTTCATTTTATAATTAAAAAATTTAAAGAAGTTAGTTCAAATCCATCAAGTACTGATTTACCAACAGCTCAAACTAAAGGATTATATGGTAAAACATTTACTGTAGCACTTAAAACTGATAATTCATCTAATACACCAGAGGGGGGGTTACCAATAAAGAAGGTGCAGTGCAATTCACTTTTGCTTCTTATGTTGCACTTACATCTATAAATAAAGAATTATTCTTTAGCGGAATTACACAAAGTAATTCAAATGCAGAATCAGATACAGATCCTGGGGTAGATTTACCAATGGATCAAATTAAAGAATTAACAAGTTCATCAACAAAAGATGGTGAACTAAAAACTTTTGAATATGAAATAACTTCTAGTTATAAACATTTTACATATATTTTCTTACCATTATTAGCTGATACAGATCAAGATATGTTAAGTGTATTTGGAGGTCAAAAAGGATTTACACCAAATGAAATTGATTCAGATCCTTCTAATAATAAAATTTATACAACTCTTCAATGAACAAAAGATGCTTCTACTGGATCAACTTCAGATGAATTTGTTAATAATGAAAATAGTGCATTAACTAATATTATAAGTTCATTACATAATAAAAATGAATTAACAGAAGAAGGAATAACAATAACTCTTCTAGGAACTTTAAAAGATGAAACAACAGAAGAACAAGTTCAATTTAAAGTTAAATTAACATTTAAATTAGGTAATTTAGAAAATCCAACAATTACAACTCCAAGTACTGATCCAAACACTCCTGATACAACAATAGATACACCTGCAAATGCAGGAGAAGCTGAAAAAGTTAAACTTACTATAAAAGGAACAAATTTACCTAAAGATATGGAATTGTGAAATATTACTAATGCTTCACAATCAAATGCAACTGTATCAAATAAAAGCAAAATTATGTTATTAGAAGATGGTGATACAACCACAGCACCTGAAACACCTATTGATGATATTCAAAATAAATGACAAATTGTTAAGGATGAATCATCAACAAACAATGAACAAGTTACATTTGAAGCAAATTATTCAGATGTATTAGGTATGAATTTAGAATTTGGAATCAAAGGATTTGATAGTGTTAAACAAACATTCCAAATGCCTACTCCAAAATTCTCAACAGATGAAGGAAGCAAATCTTCAGCTTCATTATCTACAGAAGGAATTAAAATTACTCTAAAAGGAGAAAATTTATCTGGTGTACTAGATTCATATGAATTTGTAGAAATTAAAAATTCATGTTCTGATCAATCACAGCAAGAAGGAAATAGCACTCCATTAAATCCTACTGAATTAGGAATGACAATTAAAAAAGAAGAATCTAATATTGTAATAACAATACCTAAACCTTCTTTAAGTAACTCATCATCAAAATCATCAACACTAGAAGTAATATCTAGTTTATATGGTAATAAAATAAAAGTTTCTGTTAAAAACCATTCAGATATATCTACAGAAATAGAAATTCCAACATATGAAAGTTCATCTTTAATTTCATCTTTAGATAAAAAAATTTTAGGAACAGTGCAGGAGTCATCTTCAAAAGATAATGAATCTAGTTGAACTAATCTTGATATATCATCAAGTACAATAATTTCTTCAACATCAGAATCAGCACAAGAAAAAAACTCAAATACATTAAAAAACTCATTTGAAGTTTCTATTACAACTACTAGTTCATCAAATACATATATTCAATTTGATATTAAAGATTATAATTATTCTTCTACTTCTGAAGTTACATCTGAAGCTAAAGAAGGCGATGCTCAATTAGAAGATTTCTTATCATGATTTACATTTGATAATAATCCATTTACTGATTCATCAAATACATCTTTACATTGAGAAATTCAAAAAGATAATCTACAAACACAAGAATCATTAATTGATCTAGCATTAGATGAAACTACTCCATCAACTACTTCAAATGATTGAAAATTAGAAAATGGAAAATTAACTAATAATTCTCCTTTAATTAAAAATACTCCACAAACTGTTACATTAAAAGGTACATTAACAGACCTTCAAACTAAACAAACTGTTACATTTACTTTAAAAATTACTGTAACTTTAGGTGCTAGTGATACACCATCAAGTCCTGATACAGGAGATGATAATGGAGACGGTAATGAATCAGGTGGTTCAGATAATTCAGGAAATACAGATCAAGGAAATGGTGAAAATACAGATGAAAACCAAGAATAAATTAAATTAAGTAATTAATTTAAATTAAAAAAATAAAAAAGTCATAATTTTTGTACATTAATACAAAAGTTATGATTTTTATTTTTAAAATAAATAGTATAAAATTAAATTATTATGAAGTTGATTATAGGTCTTGGCAATCCAGGTAATGAATATGAAAATACAAGACATAATATTGGATTTCAAGTTATAGATGAGATTGCAAAAAAAAATAATATAAAGCTATCAAAAGAAAAATTTGATGCTTTGTTTTATATGAATGAAGATTTTATTTTGATAAAACCATTAACATATATGAATCTATCAGGTGAAGTTGTAAAAAAAGTAATGGATTTTTACAAAATATTACCTAAAGATATTTTGGTAATTTGTGATGATCTAGATATTAAAGTTGGTCAAGCAAAAATTAAAATATCAAATTCTTCAGGTGGCCATAATGGTGTTAAAAATATTATAGAAAAAATAGGTACATCTGAATTTTATCGATTAAAAATTGGAATTGGAAGACCAGAAAAAAAAGGATCGTCTATTAGTGATTATGTTTTAGAACCATTTGATGATAATCAAAAACCTATAATTAATAAAGTTATTATTGAAGCTGCAGATGCTATTACAAGTGTTATTTATAATGGTATTCATTATGTAACAAATAATTTCAATCGTAAAAGGGAATAATTTGAAAAAAATATTGGCTATTAGTGGTGGGGTAGATTCAATGCTTTTAGCTTATGAGTATCGCCATGATAAAGATGTCATTTTGGCCTATGTTAACTATAATGTTAGAAATGATACACATATTGATGAAAAAATTGTTGATGAATTTGCCCAAAAATATCAATTAAAATTAGAAAAACTCATTTTAAGTCCCAATTCTTTTGATAAAAGGACTAATTTTGAAAAATGAGCTAGAAATGTAAGATATGATTTTTTCTTACAACTTTATCAAAAATATCAATGTAATCAATTATTGGTAGCTCATCATAAAGATGATTTTTTAGAAACATGCTTAATGCAAAAAGACAAAAATCCCGACAAATTGTTTTATGGAATAAAAGAAAAAATTCAGTTAAACAATATGAATATTTATCGACCTTTTCTATTTAAATACTGGAAAAATGAAATTTATGAATTAGCACATAATTTAAAAATTAGATACCATGATGATTATACAAATTTTGAATCTCATTACACAAGAAACAACATTAGAAACAATATTTTAAATAAATATTCTCAAAATGAAAAAGAAAAGCTATTAAATGAATTTATTTCATATAATGCAAATTTAGAAAAAAAAATTAGTGATATTAAAAAAGAATATCAAAATTGATCTCATTCTAAATTTGATATTAAATTATTTAGTACGCTAGATAATCAAGAAGAGGTTATTAAATTGTTCATTAATAGCAATTTAGACAATATTAATTTAAACAAAAATATTATTGATAATATCATTAAATTTATTCTAGCTAATAATAACAATAAAATATTTTTATTATCAAATAATAATTTTATTTTTTGTTTTTATTCACTAATATTTG
>CASDWL010000035.1 GCA_949284615.1 uncultured Mycoplasma sp. | reverse complement strand
TGGTAAACTAATGAGTGCTATTGAATTCGCAAATACTTTTTAATTATTTTTTTGAAATCAAGTGGGACTTTTGATTTTTACTTAACAATAAATTTAATATTCAAATTATTTTATTAAGTTAATGTTTTTACTATTATGAGTTATTTGTGTAAATAACACAACATTATTTTATCAAATTTCATTAAAAATGTATTATTTATCATTATCATTATTGGCTTTCTGATAATTTATCATGTTTATATGCTCTTCACATATGTTCCTTAATTTAATCAATCAATGATTTAATCCACTTTTAGTTTTTTTTATTTTTTTAAATTTATAAAACTCTTCACTTAATTGAGATAATGATAAAAATTCATTAGCTTTTTTGAATTTATAGAATTCTAATTCCATTGGTTTAAATTTATTTAATAAATTATTATCAATAATATATTGGTAATTTTCTTTAAAAGAAATATTAGAATCTACTAATCTATTTTGATTATGAATGTCTAGATTAAATATTCTAGTAATTTGATTTTTAAAATCTCTTTCAATAATAGAATCTATAAACTGAAAGTAAGACTTTTGAGCTCCTATAATCTGTAAAAAATCTGATATTGCTTCATTTTTTTTTAAATATAAAACATAATTATTTTTGTTTTTAATTTTATTAAATGTAATATGTTTTTTTGCATAATCTAAAACATAATCTCAAATTTTTTCTGATTTAAAACTGATTTCTAAATGATAAGAAGAAGAATTTAAATTAGATATAGAGCCTGAAGAAATAAATATACCAGAAAAATAAAAAGGGGCATATTTATCTATAATTTGCATTTTGCAATATTTGGTATCTACTAATACAAAATTTTTATTTTGTGTGTAAGGTATTTTAATTTGGTCAAATAACTCAATGATTTTATCTAAAAATTCTTTATTATTAAATTGTATTTTTATATTTTGGTCTAATTTTACATTAGACAATAAAATACCCTGACTGAAAGCTTTTATTTGCTCTTTATTCATTTTTTTGAAAATTAATTCTTTTTTTATTTCAAATGTAAAATTCATATTTAATTTTGGCATAAAAAAAGAGCAGTTTCCTATCTTCCCATCACTGGTATTGTCGGCGTTAAAGGGCTTAACTACTGAGTTCGGAATGGATTCAGGTGATCCCCTTTGCTATTACCACTCATTATTTATTTTACACAATTTTTTTATTTTTTTAAAATTAATCAAGATTTTTTTAAATAGAATATAACATTTTGATTTTACTAATTAATATCTACGTCTTTTTGTTTTATAAACAATAAAACCTGTTCCTGCAGCTATTGCTGCTGCTGAAGGAATAATTGTAGCAGATAAAATAATTGGTAAGTTTGATTCATCATTTGATTCTATAGAGTTTGTATTATTTGTATTAATAGAAACAACCAATTCTTTTGTTGATGTTACTTTATCTCCAGATTGATTACTAATGCTTATAGTTAATAAAACTGTTTGTTTATTATTAACTAATTCATTAATTGGCGTTAAAGAAAAATCATATGTAAATTTACTACTATTTGGTTCTCAATTACTTAAATATTCAAGTATTTTATCATTGTTTTGATTATTTATTAAATTTCCAAATTCTTCTTCAGTAAGATTGTCTAAATTTGAATTTCATGTAATAGGTAGTTGGTCTACTCTATCTTTTTCTTCATTTAACGAATTGTCAATAATTTCATTGATTGAATATCCTAAGTTAAATTGTTTTGAAGTAGCAAATAATGAACCTTTGGTTACCTTAATATTGAAACTAAAATTATTATTTAAATTATTAAAATTAATTATTTCATGCTGAAAATTAGATGAATTAATTACTTGAGTTCATTCACTAATGTAATTATGCAAATTGCTTTGATTAATTCCATTTATTTCTTCTTGAGTAAATGTATTTTGAGTCAATATTAAATTTAATGAATTAATTCTAGAAATTTCATCATCAAGTAATTTTTGATTAGGATCTACAGGAGCAGTATTATCAATTTGATATGCTAATTTAAATTCATTACTATCTCTTGAAAGTCCATTTTTCAACACTCTAATTTTAAAGTGGAAATTAGAATCTATATTTTTAAAATCTACAACTTGATAAGTAAATCCTTGAGTTGTAACTCAGTTTAAGATATTATCCAATAAATTTTGTTGATTAATATTATTGATTTCTTCTTGAGTTCATATCTCTTTTTGTAATTTCAAATTTAAGTTATTTATCCTGTTAATCTCACTTAATATCTCATTAATTGTGTCATCACTTGATTCTCCATCTAATGATAAGTATCTTTGATATTCTTTTGTAATAACTGATTTATTATTTGCTTTTAATGTAATTTTGATTTTAAATTTAAAACCATAAAAAATTGCATTGGGAGTTACATTAGGAATTTCTTTTGTAAAGTCTACTACTTCATAATTAAAATTTTGAGAATCTAATGATAAATTTTGTACTTTACTTAAAATATTGTTTTGATTAATTGCATCAAAATCATTAATTGCTCCTGATGAATTATCAAATTCGTTAAATCATAAATAGTTAATTAGATTTAATCTCGCTTTTTCACTTTCTAATTTATCTTCGCCAGCAAAAGATGAATTAGGTGTTACTTTTACATTTATTTCTCTAAAAGATTTCTCAGATTTATATATATCATTCATATATCCATTAAAATAAATAATTAATTTATAATCTCCAGGTATATCAAAATTTATATTATTATATACAATATTCAAATTATTATCATTTGCTGTAAAATCATAATTAAACTTATTTATTAATACTTGAGATATGGACGATCCATTATTTATAGGAACTGTTCTTTCTCCTTGTAATATATTTAATTCAGCAAAATTATCATAAACAGGAACTTCTGTTGATACTGTATAAATTAATTCAGTTTGATTGCTTGTTATATCATTGTAATTTAATATTAAAGCATTTTTAGGAGGTTCTACAGAATAAACTCAATTTTTATTGTTTTTATTATTAACAAATTCTGTTAAATTGTACATAAAGAAATCAGAATATTTCGGAATAAAATTTTGCCCTTCATAAACTTTAACAGTTTTAGATTGAACTTCTTGATTATTTGAATCCACCAATTTTAATTTTAAATTTTTATAAGGCAATTCATCATAATAATAATCCACAGTAATATTTTTTTTATCTATAGTAACTTCTTTATTAGGATAATTACTTAAACTTTTTTGTTCATCAAATTTATATCCATTAAATAATATATTTTCGAATTTATGTGTTTCCCCATCACGTTTAATAATTACTGTGGGTTTAATATTAGGTAATGGTTGCCCAGTTTTACTATTTTTAAAATTTATAGTAATTTTATATGTTCATTTCCCAGCACTATTTGCATAACGATCAAAATAGTACTTATCATTATTTGTATATCAGTACAAATTTTTTCGATCCATACTTGTTGCAATAACTGTATTATTATCCAGATCTATGACTTCACCAATTATAGAATACTGTTTATTTGCCAAATCTGTAGGTGCTATTTTGGTTAATAATTTTAATTGTTTTAATTCTCCAGGATTAATCACAAATTCTTCAGATTCATCACTTCACACATCTGTTCCAAGAGAATCTTTAATAGAAACTCTTAATCTTACTCTTCTGGAATTTGAAGTTATATTATCTACAACAGTACGAAAATCTAATTTTTTACCTTGTGCATCAGCTATATTAACACTATAAAGTTCCATTCTTTCTAAATTTGATGTTGAATTGTATGGACTATCTCAATCAAAATCTCTTTCAGGTGTTAATTGAGGATCGGCTACATAAAATAACTCTTGTTGTGTTGTTTTTGCCATTAAATAAAACATATAATGATGACAAACAGGACAAAAATCTGAATTAATATGTGTTTTCATAGAACAATCTATAGTAGGGGTTGCAAGAGCTCGTGAATTATCAACATAATTTACACCAACACCTCTAAATCCTAAAAATTCTTTTCATTGAATTTCATCGATATTCTGTTTGTCATAAATATATTGTACATTTATACCAGGGCGAGCATTTTCAGGATATTCATCACTTAATCTAAATATTGAATGACCTAATTCATGAACTCAGACATATGCATCATCCATCTTACTCATAATTGGAATATTATGATAGGCAGCATTAACTCTTCCAAGAGTATAACTATTAAATATAATAGATGTTGAATTAAACCCAAATACGCCGCCATCTTGTAAAAAATTATTAGTTCCATCTCAAAGTAAAACATTGGTTTTAACAGGTCCTCATTGTCTAAGATTAAACTCTGATGATGAATTTGAAGAAGTGTTTCAAAGACCAAAAAAAGAAGAATTATTATTTACAGTACTATTCACTTTCTCTCCAATTGGTTGAATGGAATAAATATTGAATTTGTCATTCATTACTCCTGTAAATGTATTTTTAGTACCCATATTTTTATAATCTTTATTTTCTATAAAATTTTTGCTTAAAGGTGTTGATAATCAAGGGATGACATATTCATCATAAACATAATCTGCAAAATCTGTTGGAGAATCTTCAGCATCATAATTATCTCCAAGTAATAATATATTTATTTTGTTTTTATCATCTCCTGTTTTTCTTAAAGTTGTAATAGAAAAATAGGATCTACTTTAGCTGTAGGATAAATATAATTTTGATTTTCTCTTTCAATTATTTTGGCAAATATCTTGTCTGTAATATTTTCTTTATTCGAAATAAATAATGGTGTAAATGTAAAAACTGATAATAAACCAATATTTAAAATTGTTTTTTTAAGCATAATTATTAATTATAAATTAAAGAATTAACAAATGTGAATTAATAAAAATTCTATTATATATACAATATACTAATTAATATTATGAATATGCAAAAGAAAAAACTTAAATTATTTATATCATCTTCATTATTTTTTATAACAAGTATATATATATATATATTGCACAAGCTGTTCCACAACACAACAAATATCTATAAATGAAGATGTAGATTGAAATAAGTATATAGGATCCAATGTTATTTTAATTTATTTAATGAAATTCAAAACAACAATCCTTCTTTTACACCAGAGGAATTGGTTGGCACTGTAAATAAAAAAAGCGATGAATTTGGAAATATATTTTGGAATGAATGAATTAGTAATTTGGGAGAAATAAAAGATTGACAATTGGATGAAGATTCAAAATACATAAATTTATTTTGCGATACCCCTCGTCAAGCTTTACAACTATATTCTAATTGTTTTGGGCACTTTTGAAATATATCTTTACCCAAAATAAAATTCCTCCAAACTCTTTTGTAGAAAAAAGATTTTTTGAGTTTGCAGGAGAAGAGATGTTATCTAAAGTTAAAGATATAAATGAAATTAGAGGGAATGATTATGCCTTATTAGATGAAATATTAAATTATCCTACTGCTTTTAGTCCATTAAATTTAATTGTGTACCATGGAGTAGAATTCATGGAAACTGAATTTAAATCTATGTTGGTTTTTAAAGAAAATGAAATAGTAGATTTTGAACTTATCAAAATAGGTACTATAATAGAAAACTATGGATTTTTATCTACAACTACAGATTATGTAAATGCAAGTAAGTTTTCTATAGGACATAATTGGATTACAGATAAATTAGATCCTCCTTTAGATGAACCATGTATTTTCAAAATTAGAATTCCTTATTTAATGCAAGGTGTTGCATATGTTTCAGGTTTTAATATAAATAATAATTTTAAAAATGGTGATGCTCAAATATTAATAAAAAGGAATTCTAAATTTAGAATAGATGATGTTTATAAAGAAAATGGAAAAAATATTTTAGAGATGACTATGATTGAATAATATAATTTAAATATATTATTATATAAAGAGGTTTAGTATAATGGTAGTACTGCAGATTCCAAACCTGCTTGTAGGGGTTCGATTCCTCTAACCTCTGCCATATCATAAAGTATGTCCACAGTTAATGAAACACAAAAAATAACTATGAATATCAATGGTCAAAACTATTTGGCTTTGTTTTGACCTAGTTCTCAAAATAATGTTTCAGATATTGCAATTATTTACTATCATGGACTAAATGGAAAAACCAAGATTGTAAAACCTTTATTAAATGGTCTAAATATTTATGATTTTTATTCCATAGAGCAAAGAGGACATGTAGGTTCTAATTTAAAATCATCTACAAGTGTAAAAAAACATTTAACTGATATTGATAATGTTGTAACTTATTTAAAGAAAAAATATAAAAAAGTCTATGTATGTGGTGAATCTATGGGTGGACTTTATGCATCTTTATATGGATATAAATTTAAAAATAAAGTTAATGGTGTTTTTAGTTGATCAATACCATTTTATCCCAAAGACATAATGATAGAAAAAAAGAGCACTAAACTTAAAATATTTATTAGAGTATTTTTATGTTTTTTATTTAATTGAGATTATAGATATAGTGCAAAAGTCAATTATTCCATGTTGTCTAATTCAAAATTTTTATTGAAATTAAATGAATTAAATACTGATACTAAAGGTTCTTGCTCTGAAGAAATAGCTATTTGAAAAGGTTCATTAAAAATTAAAAGATTATTTAAAAAGAAAAAACCTTATACATCTTTATTTTATTGACAAGGTTCAAATGATATTATGTCTAACAATAAATTATTCAACAATATAAAAAGAAATAAACATATTAATGTTGATTTAATTCCTAATGCTAAACATATTTTAATGTATGAAGAAGGTTTTGACAAAATTGTAGAGACTATTAAAACATTTATTAATACTCATTAAGAAAATCGTTTAAATAATTTTTCAACAAATTATTATCTAATTCATCTGTATATAAAAAATATTCATTAAAATTAGAACCCAAATAATAAAAAGATTTTAATAATTTTAATGATGTTGGTTGATTATTCATTTTATGATCAAAACATAACATTCCACCTTCATAAATATTAAAACAATATAAATTCTTTTTTGTTTGACATATAACACAAGATTGATAATTTAATTTTTTTCCATTAATATCCAAACACTTACTAATTAAAAATGTTAAAAAAAATTGATGCTTCTCTATATTATTTTGAAAATCTTTTACGAAATTCAAATAAATATTAAATATTACAGAATTAGGGTCATTAATAAATTTAAAAATGTTACATATTTCTTGAAAAAAATAGTTGTGACTAGAGAAATCAAACAAATATTTTAATTCTGATGTTTTTAATAAATAATAATTGTTTTTTCCATAATCTAAAAAATACTCAAATTGAGATATAGAACCAATAAAAACATTAGACCTATTTTTGCTGTCTAATTTATTAAATCCCTTTGCTAATAAATAAACAATTTTATCTTCAGTTAAAATTTTTATTATTGCATCATGATCATTTTTATTATGTATACTTAAAACTAACCCTAAAGACGTTATCATCTATTTAATTATAGTATAATGACTATAAAGATATGATTCAAAATAAATTTATAACTACTAAAAAACTTAATATTAAAGTTGTCTTAAACCCAACTTCTAATATTGAATTATTCCAAAAATTATTTGATTATATATCTGATTATTTAAACATCAATGTATCTTATATTCAAAACTTTTCAATAAAAGATTTAGAGAATTTATCTATTAATAATATTGAAAAAATTGATTTCTTTTTTGTGGATTTTATTAAATCATATGAATATATTTTTGCTTGAAATTTTTATTCTAAATTACATGAATTAAATGCTAACTTTCAATTGGTTCTGTTTAAAGATAAAATAGATAACAATGATATCCAATATTTTAAAAATGGAGCAGATAATATTATTTATATTTCTGATGATTATTATGATTCTGAAGAAAATAAAGAAAAATATTTAAGGTGAAAATTATTTTCAATCTTAAGAAGAAAATGGGATGATAGTCATAGTAAATTAGTATTAATACATAATGGAGTTATTATAGATTTAATTAAAAGAAAGGTTGTTGTAAATAATAAAGAAGTGAATATGACCAACAAAGGTTTTCAGATTCTAGAAATTTTAATGAAAGAATTTTTTGGCAAAAAAAATTTTGTTTCTAAAGACAGAATATTTAAAAAAATATATGGAATTGATAATAAACAAAAATCTCGTGTTGTAGATCAAATGATTTTTCAATTAAAAAATAAATTACCTGATAATTTTTTGGAAATTGATAAACATAAAGGCATAAAAATTGCCCAACTTTTTGTATAAGTATTAAAATTATTATTGTAATGGTGCAAATAATAAATAAGGATAAAATAGGATTAGTTTTTCTATGTAAAACTGCTTTTATTGGTAAAAATTTTTTTGAAGTAGAAACCACAAATGGAGAAAAAGGTATTGTTTATATTAATGAAGTATCTGATTATTATGTAAATAATTTAAATTCTATTGTTAAAGAACATGACATTATTTACTTAACATTAAAAAGTATTAGAGAAGATGGCATTTTAATGTTCTCTTTAAAAGAAAATAAAACTCATTTTTTGAAAACACCTTTTGAGTTTAATTTCAATAAAAATTTTTCTGACAAATTCCAAAATTTATTTAATTTTACAAATGAGGAGATTAAAAAATGAAAGAAATAAATATAAATTTTGATAGATCGGATTTGAATTTAAAAGAAATTTTAGCTTGATCTGACAAAGTGAAAAACATTCATGATAAAATGGAAAAATTTGAATTAGAAGGGTCAAGTTTTTTAGGATGAAAAGATTTACCCAATAACATTAATAATAAAGAATTAGATAGAATGGAAGCCATTGCTAAAAAACTACATAAAGATGAAATAGAAATCTTAGTAGTTATAGGAATTGGAGGTTCTTATTTGGGAGTAAGAGCAGGAATAGATTTTGTATTAGGCGAACTTCCAGGAAGTGAAAGAAAAATGGAAGTGATTTTTGTTGGAGAATCTATTTCATCTACTGCTTTAGTTCAAAAACTAAAATATGTGGAAAATAAAAAATTTGCAATAAATGTAATATCAAAATCTGGAACAACTTTAGAGCCTGCTATTGCATTTAGATTATTTAAAAAAATGCTAGAAGATAAAGTGGGTGTGAATAATGCTAAAGATTATATATTTGCAACCACAGATGCTTCTAAAGGTGTTTTACTAGAACTTGCTGAAAAAAAAGGTTATGAAAAATTTGTAATTCCAGATGATGTGGGAGGTAGATTTAGTGTCTTAACACCTGTAGGTCTATTTCCTTTTGCTTGTGTAGGATTGAATATTAAAAAAATGATTGCAGGGGCTAAATTAGCAAATGATGCTTATAGTTCAAATAATTTATCTACAAACCCTGCATATCAATATGCTGTTGCTAGATATTTATTACATACACAAAAAAAATACCCGGTAGAGATGTTAGTTTCTTATGAAAATGCTCATAAATATTTTTTAGAATGATGAAAACAACTTTTTGCTGAATCTGAAGGTAAAAATGGAAAAGGTTTATTACCTCATTCGGCTTTATTTACAACAGATTTGCATTCATTAGGTCAAATTATTCAAGAAGGATCAAAAGTATTGTTTGAAACTGTAATAACAGTGAAAAAACCTAAATATGATATTAAAGTAATAGAATTACCTCAAGAAGAAGATTTAGATAAATTAAATTATCTTTCAAATAAATCTGTTCATGAAATAAATAATATTGCTTTTGAAGCAACTTTGGATGCTCATTCTTTAGTTGGTAGAGTACCAAATATTCATATTCAAATTGAAGATTATTCAGAAGAAACATTCGGAGCTATTGTTATGTTTTTTGAAAGAGCTGTAGCTATTAGTGGTTATTTACTAGATATTAACCCATTTAATCAACCTGGAGTTGAAGTATATAAATCTAATATGTTTAAAACATTAAAAAAACCTATGTAAATTTATTATTTAATTAATATTTGTAAATAAGTTTAAGAATTGTTTGCACATTATAATTGTAATTATAATAACATTTCATCTAATCATCAAGATCAGATTAATTTTTAAAACAATGATCAAAAAAAGTAATGTAATTTTTCATATATAATTTATTTGCCATCAAAATAATAACCTTGTAACTTGGTCAGGTTAGAAATAAAGCAGCCACATCAAGAAGTATTATGTTTGGTGGTTTTATTTTTTCAACATTTTATCAACATTATTTTTATAGGAAAAATCCAAATAAAATCACTTTTTCCACATAAATAACACTCTTTATTATTAAAAATTAAACAAACATATGAACACTAAATAATTAAATATATATTAAAATATTAAATAAATATTATGAAATTCAGCATTGACAAAAAAAATTTAATAAAAAATTTAGAAGATGTTTATAAATCAATAGATTCTAACAACATATATGTTCAATTGAGAAATTTTTATATAACAATTTTAGAAAAAGAAATTATTATAAAAGGTTCTAATGGTTATTTTTCAATTGAAAATAAAATCAATGAAAATAAAATATCATCAATTGAAGAAACTGGTAAATTGCTAATACCAGCATCTTTATTTTTAAGCATTGTTAAAAAATGTGATGGATTAATTAATTTTTTTACTAAAAATAATTTATTGATTATTCAAAATGTAAATGATATATATGAAATAAATTTATTAGAAGACAATGACTATCCTTCAATTGATTTTTCATTATATGGTGAAAAAATCATTGTAAATGCAAAAACTTTAAAAGATGCAATTGATAATGTTATTTTTGCTACATCTCAAAATAATGAAGAAATCATTTTGACTGGCGTTAATTTAAAATATGAGAATCAAAAATTATATGTATCAGCTACAGATAGTTACCGATTAGCTCAAGAAATTATCAATATAAAAGATGATAGAAATATTTCATTTGACGTTACTGTAACAAATAAAAACATTAAAAATTTTATTCCTGGAAATATTGATGGAGATGTTACATTGTATGTTAATGAACATAAAATTAATTTAATTAAAGATGGTACAAATTTCCAGTCCAAAATTATAGATGCACCTTATAAAGATTTATCAAATATTTTTAATATCAAATATTCTAAAAAATTAGAGATAAATAAAACAGTTTTAAGTAATTCTATAAATAAAGCTATAATTACATCTAATTTAGACACAACATTTAATAAATTAAATCTACTTATTAATAAAAACAAGATTGAAATTACTACTAGTGATAAAATAGGTAGATCAAGTGTTACTATATCAAATGAAAATTTTCAATACAATGGTGATGAAATTTTTATATCTTTAAATTTTAAGTATTTGAAAGAAGCAATTAATGTTTTTAATGATAAAATTTATATACATTTATTAGATTCTCAAAAACCAATTATGATTAATAGTGATAAAAAGGAAAACAATCAAATTATAAGTCCTATGATTTCTTAAAAAGAGGTGCAACATGAAAGTAAAAATAAAAGGAAAATTTATAAAATTAGGTCAATTAATTAAAAAATTAGACATTATAGATACAGGCGGTCAAGCAAAATATTTTGTTAAATCTCATGATATTAGAATTAACAATGAAGATGGTGCAAAAAGAAATACTAAAGTATGAGTAAATTCTACTGTTTGAATTGATGATCAAGTTTTTTATATTGTTGAAGATGATGAATAAAGAGATAACCTATTAGTATGGAAAATAAAATTCATGATGAAATAAATAAAATTTTTAGTAAATTTGATTGACCAACAATTGATTTTAATGTTACAAAACCATCCAACATAGAATTTGGTGAATATACATCTAATGTTGCTTTAATAGGTAGTAAGATTTTGTCGATGACACCTCATCAATGTGCCCAAAAAATAATTGATAATTTTAATTTTGAAAAATTCAATATTAAGGAAATTAAAATAATGGGACCAGGATTTCTAAATTTCTATTTTAATGATAATCATTATTCTAAAATCGTTTATAACATTTTTTCTGATGATAATTTTGGTAAGCAACTGAAAAAAAATAAACTAATTAACAATGAATATGTATCAGCTAATCCTACAGGATTTTTACATGTAGCACATGCAAGAGGGGCGGTTATAGGTGATAGTTTATCAAATATTTTGGAATATGCAGGATATGATGTTGTTCGGGAATATTATATAAATGATCAAGGTTCTCAAATTGATAGATTATCAATTTCTATATATGTTAGATATCATCAAGAATTAGGTGTTGCAATGGAGTTACCAGAAGACTCGTATGCAGGTATAGATATTATATGAGGTGCTAAAAAAATAATTGATCAATATGGAAATAAATTTTTAAATGTTTCATATTTCGAATGCAAAGAAGAATTAAAAAAAATTTCTGTAAATATAATGTTAGAAAAAATCAAAGAAGATTTAAAACAACTAGGAGTAGAATTTAATATTTGATTTTCAGAAAAATCTTTATATACTAATGGATTAATTGATAAACAATTAAAAACATTAAAGGGTATTTATGAAAAAGAAGGGGCTAAATGATTAAATACAACTCAATTTGGAGATGATAAAGATCGAGTATTAGTTAAAAGTAATGGTGAAAGTACATATTTTTTATCAGACACAGTTTACCACAATATTAAAATAAGTAGAGAGCCTAAGCCAATCAAATTGATTGATGTTTGAGGAGCGGATCATATTGGATATATCAAAAGGGTTGAGGCAGCTTTAGAATTACAAGGTCATTTTGATGTTTTACATGTCATAACTGTTCAATTAGTTAAATTGATTAAAGATGGTAAAGAAATGAAAATGTCTAAAAGAAAAGGAACATCTTTATTCATGTCTGAGTTAGTATCTGAAGTGGGCAAAGATACAACAAGATTTTTTTTATTAAACAGATCTAATACATCATCTATTGAATTTGATTTAGATTTAGCTAACATGAAGACGAGTGATAATCCATTATTTATTGTTCAATATGCTCATGCTAGAATAAGACAATTATTTGCCAAAGCCAATAGCAAAGATATTGATGTAAATAAATTACATTATGAAAAAAATGAATATGCATTAATTAACTTGTTAAATAAATTTCCAGATTTAATTTTGCAAATAGCAGAAAATTATAAAGTTCATTTATTAACTCAATACTTAATTGATGTCGCAAGAGAATTTAATTCATTTTATTCAAATTGCAAAATAATAGATACTGAAAGAGAAAATGAATTATTATGTTTATCATTAGCTTGTGGTAATATATTGAAAATTGGGTTAAAATTATTAGGTATTTCAGCGCCAGAAAGGATGTAATTATGAAAACAATATTATGTGTAATGAAAGATTATATGAACAAACAAGGTAAAGAAAATTATAGTTTTGATGAATTATTCACTCAAGTAGAAAAAGAATTGGGAGCAGAATGAGCTAAACAAACAAAAGATTTTGATGAAACTATTTCTACTAAAAAAGGTGAAACATATAAATTATTAACTATTGCAGGAGACTTTATTCGTAATGATGATGGAACTTTTAAATTAAAAAAATTATAAAAAATCATGAATGTGAAGACTGTATTATATTATCGATACTTATTGAGACAAACTATAATTGTTGATATAGTTTTAGTACTAATTATGGCTGTAATAACTTTTTTATTGTTATTTACCCCAATATTAGATAGATTAACTAGTATTATATTGTCATCAATTGTTTGAATTTTGCCAATATATGGTTTTATAATGAGTTTCATATGATGATATAAATTTTTTAATTATAAAAAACAAATGACATCAAATAATAAATATCTATATAATAGAATTACAAATTCAGCAATTAGACACAAAGTAGTTCAATCTAGAATAAAAATAAAATGTTTATTTACTAATCAAGCTCAAGCTCAAGCTTTTTTTCAAGTTATAGAATCTGAAATAGAAAAACAAAAAAAATTAATATCCCTAAAAAATCATGAAAAATAATTGAATAAAAAAGAAAAAAAAGTCTTCAATAGAATTTATTAAATCAAAAAAAGAAATTGATTTTATTGCTCAATTAATTATTAATTTAACTAAGGATATAAATTCTAATTTCATTTTTTTAAAGGGTAATATAGGAACAGGGAAGACAACATTAGTTAAGTCTATTGCAAAGTATTTAGGAGAACAAGAAGCTGTCATATCACCATCTTTTAATAAGATGTTTGTTTATAATAAATTTATTCACATCGATGCTTATAACATGAAAGATCAATCTATAAAAGAATTTGAAGATTATTTTGAAGATAAAATAATAATAATAGAATGAGCTGAAAATTTAAGAGATAAATTTGAGTTAGGATTTCAAATAAAAATTCTATATGTAGATGATGATACTAGAAAATATATAATTAGTTGAAAGGAATAAAATGAAATTATTTATTGATTCATCTCAAACTAAATTTATAGCAGCATTAATAGATAATAATAAAGTGATATTTTCCAGCAATATTGATACAAAATATAAAGTAGAAGAAATAATTAATTTTTTTAATAATGTGCCAAATTTACATAAAATTAATCATATATATATTAATTTAGGACCGGGATCTTTTACTGGTTCTAGAATAGCATTATTATATGTTAGAACTTTAGCTCAATTAAATAATAATATTCAAATATATACATCCAATACTTATTTATTATTGTTATCATTAAATAAAAAAATTTGAAACAAAAAATTTTTTATATTTGCAACCAAAAATAAATCTTATTTATTAACTAATAAATTTATAAAAGTTGTGAATAAAAAAAAGAAAGAGTGTCAAATAAATTATGATTTATTATTAAATAATTTTGATAAATATCATAATATTTTTGTTCCAACATCCATAGAAGATTTACAACCAATTTATGCTTCTCAACCACAAATAGGAGAAATTAAAAAATAATGAAAATCTTAGGTATTGAATCATCACATGATGATACATCTATTGCTTTAATAGAAGATCAAAAAGTTTTATTTTTTCATAAAATTTCTCAAATAGATGTTCATAAAAAATATGGTGGAACTATTCCCGAAATTGCTTCTAGAGAACATTTTCAAAATTACTATATTTTGCTAGAAGAAATAAAAAAAGAAATCGATTTAAATATAATTGATGCAATTGCCTATACAGAAAAACCAGGATTAATAGGATCTTTACAAATGGGTTATTTATTTGCCCATGCTTTAAGTAAATCTTTAAATAAACAATTAATACCAATTAATCATTTATATGGTCATATTTTTTCAGTTCTATTAGATACAAATAAACATATTGAATATCCTGCTATAGCTCTTGTAGTATCTGGTGGTCACACAAATTTATATTTATTAAATGATTATCAAAATATTATTCTTATAGGACAGACTCAAGATGATGCTGCAGGTGAAGTATATGACAAAGTTGCTAGAGTCTTATTTAATCAATTTCCAGGAGGGCCTGTAATAGATAAAATATTTCAAGAAAATAAAGATAAGATAAATACTAATATACAATTATTAAATCCTAAATTGGAGCATGAATTAGATTTTTCTTTTAGTGGATATAAAACACAGATTATGAATTTATCTAAATCAGATTCAATTAAT
Source organism: uncultured Mycoplasma sp. (assembly GCA_949284615.1). Taxonomy (GTDB): domain Bacteria; phylum Bacillota_I; class Bacilli_A; order Mycoplasmatales; family Metamycoplasmataceae; genus UBA710. The sequence continues at coordinate 3,043 of CASDWL010000035.1, read as the reverse complement.
AAAATAGAATTAGCTTGTCTGTTTCAAAAACAAACAGTTGATTTCATTATTTCCAAAGTAAAATTAGCAATTTCTAAATATTTACCTAAATTAGTAATTTTATCTGGTGGAGTTAGTGCAAATAGTTATTTAAGAGAAGAATTCGTGAAATTACATTATAATGTTTTTTTACCTTCATTAAAATATTCCACAGACAATGGTGCAATGATAGCTATAGCGGCTTACATACAAAAAATAAATAATAAATAATTATTGTTATGTGGATTCTATTTTAGTTTAAACAACTATGTTAGGGTAAATAGTTATATTATTTTATAGTTTACCTTGTCATCTTTAATAATCATTTGTATTTGCATAACATTGTTTTTTAATCTAGCATTATTTAAATGATTATAGTTATTAAAAATAAATTCTGATAGTGTATCAATTAAAATGGTTTCTAATTCAGTAAGAATACCTCTACCGCCATATTCTGTTTTAAATTTCTTGTATAAAATTTGGGATATATTACTTATAAATTCATGGTCATATTGTAAATCGATATTTTTTTCATTTAATATATTTGTTTTAAGTCTAGAAATTTTGGAAAAAATAATATCTTGAACAATATTTATATCTTTAATAAAATTAAATGCCACAATATTTTTTTCTCCAATTCTATTTAATATTTCAGGTCGATTCAATTTATCTTTAAAATATTTAGTGATGCTGTCTAAAAAATGTTTTTCTATATCATCATAACTTAATGAAGAATTAGCTGTTCTAGAACCAATGTTAGAAGTAAATATTATAAATGTTTGACTAAAATCTATTATTTCTCCTTGTGAGGATGTTAATCTTCCATCTTCCAATATTTGTAAAAATTTATCCAAAATTTTTCCATGAGCTTTTTCGATTTCATCAAAAAGTAATATTGAAAAAGGATTTTCTTTTACTTTGTTTGTTAATTCTCCTCCTGCATCATAACCAACGTAACCTGGCGGAGCTCCAATCAATCTTTGATCACTATGTTCATGATTAAATTCACTCATATCAAATCTAATGATTCTATTTTCATCATCAAATATAAATTTAGATATGGATTTGGCTAATTCAGTTTTACCTGTACCAGTTGGACCAGCAAAAAATAATATTCCTTTTGGTTTATTATTATCAATTGAATGTAATATTCCATTCATTCCTATAAAACTTCTAATTAATGTCTGTTTGACCTTTTTTATTGCTCTATCCTGTCCTTTAACTCTTTCTGATAATATTTGTTCAATATTTGTTATTTTTTGAGAATCGATTTTCTCTCACTCAGAATCTTTTTTATAGAAAGTTGCAAGTTTATATAGTTCTGAAAATGTTAATTCTTTGTTAAAAGTATTGTCTGTATCTAATTTTGATAATTGAAATATTTCTCTGAAAGATAATCCACTAGAAATAGATATAGCATCCCTAAAATCATAATGATCATAATCTCCAATAGTATCTTTCAAATTGATGAATTTATTTCCTATATAATTTAAAAAATTCTTCTCTCTCATCTTTATTTGGTTTTGAAATATTTATTGAAGCAAATTCATTATTATTAGTTATTAAAGAGTTTACCATATTGGGATTTCTAGCTATAATTACTAGTTTGTAATAATCATTTTTAAATTTATTAGAAATAACATTTTTAAATTCAATAAATGCTTCTAGCAATTGTGCTAGTTTTAACATAACTAAATTAGATGCGTTGTTTAATAAAATATCTGAAAAATTCAAAATAAATAATGCCCGTGATGTTTTATCATAATCATTTTTAAAATTAGTTAATTGTGTACTAATTCAATCAATATATTCCTCTAATGATTGAGAAGAATTATTTTCATCAAAATCTAAAAATTCATCATTTGAATTGGTATTTTTTTCTTTTAATAAATGAGAATCATTATCTTTAGATGTTATTATATTTCCTTTTATAGGTGAAAAATAACTAAATAAATCTAAATTACTAAATTCTTCTTTTGATTTAATAGATAAGAATTCAGTTAAATCAATAAAATAAGAAGAATTATTATTAGATCTAATTAATTTTTTGTATCCTTGTGAGGATGTTGATATTAATTCATCAACATTCCCACTAACTAAAACAACATTTTTTTGTTGAATTTTAATTCATAATTGTTCTAAACTTTTATAAAAACTCATTATTTGATCTCTCTTTCCATCATTAAAGGTCTAGAGTTATTTATATCTCTTTTTATAGAATTTATTGTTACAGATCAACCATCTTGTCTTAATTTATTAATTAGTTTTTCAGATGTTTTATTACACATGTGTCCAATATAATTTCCTAATTTATATTTTATGTTTCCGTCTGAATTAATAATGATATCTATTGAATTTTTAGAAGAATTTATCATTTTATATTTTATAAACATATTAGAGTATGAATCTACTCCCAATATTTTATCTTGATTTTTATTTAAGATAAAACCCTCTTCTTTCAGTTTTTGATTTAACTCTTTGTATAGCAACATTAATCTATTGTTTTCTCTTTTTTTGGATTCTATTAAGGGTAATATGTCAGAAATTTCTTGAGAAGTTTGAGCTGATCTAATTTCTTTTTTTAAAATTAACTTTGCAGCATCAGATAAATCAGAATTATCAATAAGTAAATTAGCTTTTATTAAATATTCTTTTTTCTTATTTTCATCAATTGATTTATCTCTAATTTCCAATATTGCTTTTTCCAAATTAGAATTATTTATATTAATATTATTTTCATTTAAGTAATCAATAGCATCATATACCATTGTTCCATAATTACAAACAAAATCATTTAAATTCAAATCGCTTTTATTTATAATACTATCAATTGTTTTATTGTGAGTGTCTTGAAGCAAATATCTTGCATTGGCAATTTCTTTTTCTATTGTACTTATTTTATTTAATATAACTGCAGATTGAGTTTGCCCCACAACTGATCGAAGCTCGCTTTTTAAATTTTCTATTTTGGATATTAAATCATCAAATTTAAAAATATGATGATATTTAGAATCTATATTATTTT
>CASDWL010000034.1 GCA_949284615.1 uncultured Mycoplasma sp. | reverse complement strand
ATATTTATTTAATAAATAATATTTTTATTTAAAAGTTTTATAATTTTATTTAAATTATCAAAAGGTGTTATTTAAATGAAATATAAAAGAATATTATTAAAATTATCAGGAGAATGATTAGCAAATAGAGAAAAAAAACTTTCTATTGATTATGATCTTGTTGTAAAACTGGGTAAACAATTAAAAGAAATTACTAAGCAAAAAATTCAAATAGCAATTGTTGTAGGTGGAGGTAACTTGTGAAGAGGAGCTTCTGCTGAAAAAAATGGAATTCCTAGATCTAAAGCAGATTATATTGGAATGATAGCCACAGTTATGAATGCATTAGCACTTGAATCAATATTTGAAAATTCTTGTGACTTAAAAGCGAAAGTTATGTGTTCAGTTAATATTGATCAAAAAATTGCTGAACCATTTAATCTAGAAAACGCCAATAAATATCTAGAAGAAGGTGAAATAGTTATTATGGCAGGCGGTATAGGAAGACCTTATTTTACAACTGACACAGCAGCAACATTGTTTGCTTCAGAAATTAAAGCAGAAGTTTTATTGTTAGGTAAAAACGGCGTAGATGGAATATATGATTCTGATCCTAAAATAAATCCAAATGCATTTCATTTTGGCGAAATTGGATATGATGAAATTTTAAGAAGAAAATTACAAGTCATGGATTCTACAGCTGTAGCTATGGCTAAAGATAATAATATTAAATTATTAGTATTTAATGTAGGAGGAGAAAATTCTATTGTGAATGCTATTAATAAAAATGGTAAATTTACAATAGTAAAAGATTAAAATAACATGGAATTAAATGTATATAAAGAAGAATTTATTTTAGGTTGTGAAGAAGCATTAGAACAATTAGAAAGATCATTATCAAGAGTTAATCTAGGAACTGCTAATCCTCAACTATTTTCAATTTTAAAAGTTATGTATTATGATTCTCCAACTCTTATTGGTGATTTATGTTCTATAACACACCCCGAAGCACAACAATTAATTATTAAACCTTTTGACAAGTCATTAAATAAAGATATTTATAATTTAATTTTAAAACAAAATTATTCAATAACAATTCAAGATGAAGGTGATAAATTAAGAGTAATTTTTCCCCAATTAACAACTGATAAAAGAAAAGAAGCTATCAAAAATTTATCATCATATAAAGAACAAAGCAAAATAAAAATAAGAAATAATAGACAAAATATCTTAAAAAAAATTAAAAATGATAAAGAACTTACTGAAGATATGGAAAAACATTACCAAAATGAAATCCAAAAAATAGTAGATCAGTATAATGAAAAAATAGATTCTTCTATAAAAAATAAAGAAGACCTTTTAATGAAAATGTAAAATTTTATGCAAATTATGAATAAGATTAAAAAAAATCCTGTATTAATAAAAACACTATATGCACTTATTATTGCCGCTGTAGCAATAACATGTTGATGTTTAATAGGATGATTAGAAGATAAATTATCTGCCAAGATTATTGGATTTATTTTATATCTTGCTTTAATAGCATATTGTTTATATGAATATGCAGCAATCTTACCACTACCTAAATGAGTAAGATTTTATTTTCCTTTTTTATCTCTTTTAGCATTTTTATGTCCATGAGAAGAAACAAAATCTTGATTCATGAATGGAAAATATGAAAGTATTAGTATTATTAGACTCCAATATGAATATGAAATGTTTAATGTTCCAGGTATTGGATACTTATTTCAAGCGTTTTTAGTATTAGTCCCTTTTTTATTTGTAAAAAACAATCTTGGTAATAAAAATATTTGATACTATCTAATATCTTATATTGTTGTTTTAGTGTTAACTATCACAGGAAAATCTATATTAATTGCAAATAGTGATTTTCCAATTTTTATTTTAATTTTATTTATTGGTCCAATCATATGTGATACATTTGCTTATTTTGGAGGATTACTATTAGGTAATAAAATTTTTAAAAAAAAGTTAGCACCTAAAATATCTCCAAATAAAACAATAGAAGGGGCAATATCTGGATATTTAGTTACATGATTAATTTTATTTTTAATTTTATATTTTGTTGAATTCAGAGATATAAATCATATAAATAATAAAAATATTTTATTGATTGTTATTCCTTTAACTTTACCTATTGTTGCAATTATTGGAGATTTAAGTTTTTCATGAATTAAAAGATTTGCCAATATTAAAGATTTTTCAAATATTATTCCTGGTCATGGGGGAATATTAGATCGGATTGATTCAATTGCTTTAGTTTGTTTTATTTACTTAACTTTATTTATTCCTGCTTCTTAAGGTATCTTTTGAGATATATGGTGCCGCTTACAAGAATTGAACTTGCGACCCCTTCCTTACCATGGAAGTGCTCT
>CASDWL010000033.1 GCA_949284615.1 uncultured Mycoplasma sp. | reverse complement strand
TAGACACTCATCCAATATTTAAACTTTGATAAATGATAAAATTATGATACAAGGAAAATATTGGTATTGAAATTGGTAATTTTATAAACAGAAATTATTTATAATAACATTTTTTGTTTGTTATATAATATATCATGAAACTATAACTTTGAAGCATGAGGTTCTTGATACACGGAGAATAGTTGTCTATCGTGTATCATGCATTTATGTGGAGTTAGTTCAAAAAGAACAAAAGGAGACAACTGAATTAAAAAATATGGAAAAAGTAAACATTAAATTATCTGCTTTTGAAGCCCCATTAGTGGATCAAGCAGCGATGAAACTTGTTAGTGCTATTAAAGCAGCTGGTGCAAAATATAGTGGACCTGTTCCACTACCTACAAAATATGAAGAATTTACAATATTAAGATCTGTTCATATTAACAAAAAATCTAGAGAGCAATTTGAAAGAAGAACACATAAAAGATTAATAGTTTTAAATAATTCTTCAAAAGATATTTTAGATAAGTTATCTAGATTAGAATTACCAGCTGGAGTAAATATTTCAATAGTAGTTAAAAAATAAAAAATAAGGTAGGAAAATCATGAAAGGAATCTTAGGTAAAAAAGTTGGAATGACTCAGATCTATTCAGATCATGGATATTCAATTCCAGTTACTATCATTGAAATTGAAAAAAATGTAGTAACAAAAGTTCTAACTAAAGAAAAAAATGGTTATAATGCTTTGCAATTAGCAACAAATGAAAAAAAAGAAAAACATTCATCTAAAGCAATGATAAATCATTTTAAAAAAGCTAACACAACTCCTAAGCGCTTCGTTAAAGAAATACGTGATATGGAAGGATATAAATTAGGAGATGAAATTAAACCTTCAATATTCAAATCAGGGGAATTAGTTGATATTACAGGAATTTCAAAAGGTAAGGGATTTGCTGGAACTATTAAAAGATGAAATCAACATATAGGACCTAAATCACATGGGGGTGGTGGAGGATCACAACCAATTCGTCAAACAGGATCACTTGGAGATATTTCAGGAAACAAAGTGTTTAAAGGTATGACAATGCCTGGTCACTTAGGAAATGTTCAAAGAACAGTACAAAACTTGGTTATTGTAGATGTTAATGAAAAGGATCATTATATTTTAGTTAAAGGTTCTATACCAGGTCCTAATAAATCTTTCGTTATTATTAAACAAGCAGTGAAACAGCTTTCAAATAAAGAAGAAATTAAATTAGTAAACTTCAAAACTGAAATTGAAAAAAATGAATTATTAGAAGAGTCTAAAAAAGTTGGTGCTGAAATAAATGCAGATATGACTGTAGAAGAAATGAAAGAAATTGTTGAAACAGCTCAAGCTCAAAAAGAACAAGAAGAACAAGCTAAGGCAGAAGAAAATAAAGAATCTAATAATAATGAAGATAAAAAAAGTAAGGAAGGAGATAAATAATGCCAAATACTACTAAAAAAACAAGTGCTAAAGTGGTTAAAAGTAGTACTGAAAAATCAAAAAAAGCATCAAAAACTTCTCCTTCTTCATTGAAACCATTAAATAATAAAGTTCCATTACCAAAAAATGTTTTTGAAGCAAAAATTCATAATCAAGCAATGTTTGACACTATTATGATGGAAAGAGCATCAAGACGTCAAGGAACACATCGTGTTAAATCTAGAGCAGAAGTATCTGGAACAGGAAAAAAACCTTGAAAACAAAAAGGAACTGGTAGAGCAAGACAAGGATCATTAAGATCACCACAATTTGTAGGTGGAGGTAGAGCATTTGGTCCTAAACCTGAAAGAAATTATTCTTTAAAAGTAAACAAAAAATTAAGAAAATTAGCATTTTTCTCAGCCTTATCATTATTAGCTCAAGAAGGTTCAGTCTTAGTTGATGATTCAATTAAATTAAAAGAACCAAAAACAAAAGAATTATTAAAACAGATTAAAGGGTTAAATTTAGAAGGAAGAAAAAGAATTGTTATTGTTTCTTCAGATGAGAATATTTATTTATCAGCAAATAATATTCCAAATGTAGCAGCTATTAAATTATCTTCATTAACTGTAGAAGCTTTATTATGAACAGATGCTTTAATTTTAACTTCTGAAGATGTTAAAAAATTAGAAGGGATGGCTAAATAATGGAATTAACAAGCATTATTAAATATCCAATTTTGACAGAAAAAACATATCAGCAAATGCAATCAAATGTTTATACTTTTGCTGTTGATCGTAGAGCAACAAAATTTGAAATTAAAAGAGCAGTAGAATTTATTTTTCAAGTAAAAGTAGAATCAATTAATACTTTTAATGTTCCAAGAAAACCAAAACGTGTAGGAAGATTTAATGGATTTGTTGCAGGATATAAAAAAGCTATTATAAAACTTGCTGAAGGATCAATTCAAATTCTTCCAGATGAAGGAATAGCTCAAGATGAAAAATTAAAAGAATCAAATAATGATCAAATTAAAGCTCAAGTAAAAGAAATTAGTGAAGCAGAGAAAAAAGCAGCAGAAAAAATTAAAAAAGCAAAAGAAGCAAAAGAAAAATCACAAACATCTAGTTCTAAAGAAAAAAATTCTGTAGAAGAAAAAAAAGAATCAAAAACAACTAAAGAAGATAAATAAGTTTTTAAAAGCTTAGAAGAAAAAAGTAAAAAATATTTTTAAGCAAAGGAGTAAAGATATGGCAATTAAGTATTTAAAACCCACAACTAATGGCCGTCGTAACATGACAGTGTTAGATTATAATAAAAATCTTAGTGGTCATGAACCTGAAAAATCTTTATTAACTATTTTACAACCTCAATCAGGTAGAAATAACCAAGGTAAAATAACAACAAGACACAAAGGTTCTAGAGCAAAAAGAAAATATCGTATTATAGATTTTAAAAGAAACAAAGATGGAATTATTGGAAGAATTGCTTCTATTGAATATGATCCAAATCGTTCAGCAAATATTTCTTTAGTTGTTTATCAAGATGGAGAAAAGAGATACATTATCCATCCAAAGGGATTACAAGTAGGAGATACTATTGTATCAGGTCCTAATGTAGATATCAAAGTAGGAAATACATTGCCACTTGAAAATATTCCAGAAGGTACATTTATTCATAATTTAGAAATACAACCTGGTGCAGGAGCAAAGTTAGCTCGTTCAGCTGCTTCTTCTGCTCAAATCCTTGGGATGGATGAATCTAAAAAATATGTAATTGTTAGATTAAAATCAGGTGAAGTGAGAAAATTCTTGCCAAAAGCAAGAGCAACAATTGGTGTTGTTGGAAATGAAGAGCATTCATTAATTAATATTGGTAAAGCAGGAAGAAATCGCCATAAAGGAATAAGACCAACTGTTAGAGGATCTGTTATGAACCCTATCGATCACCCGCATGGTGGAGGGGAAGGAAAACAACCTATTGGTCGTAAAAGCCCAATGACTCTATGAGGTAAAAAAGCTCTTGGAGTTAAAACAAGAGATACTAAAAAATCATCAAATAAATTAATAATTAGAAGACGGAAAGGAGCTGAAAAATAATGGGAAGATCACTTAAAAAAGGTCCATTTGCAGATGACCATTTATTAAAAAAAGTAGAAGCTATTAATACAAAAAAAGCTCCTAAAAAACCTATTAAAACTTGATCTAGACGTTCAACAATATTTCCAGAATTTGTGGGGCTAACATTTCAAGTTCATAATGGTAGAAAATTTATTGATGTTTATGTAACAGATGATATGGTTGGGCATAAATTGGGAGAATTCTCACCAACAAGAACTTATACAGGTCATGGGGCTGATAAAGGAAAGAAAAAATAATTTATGAAAACACAAGCTATTGCACAATTAAAATTACAAAGAATTTCAGCCCAAAAAGCCCGTCTTGTTGCTGATTTAATTAGAAACAAAACAACCAAAGAAGCTTTATCAATCTTAAAAAACTCAAATAAAAAAGCTGCTAGATTATTATTAAAATTACTAGAATCTGCAATTGCAAATGCTATTAATAATAATGGAATGAATGTTGATAAATTATATTTATCAGAAGTCTTAATTAATGAAGGACCAACATTAAAAAGATTTCAACCAAGGTCACAAGGTCGTGCATATTCAATTTTTAAAAGAACATCTCATATGATCATTAAATTAGAAGAAAAAGATTCTCAAGAAAGAAATAACAAAAAATAAGGAGGTAAATAATGGGACAAAAAGTTAATCCAAATGGATTCCGTTATGGAGTTACTAAAGAGCATAATACAATTTGATATGCTGATAAAAAAGATTTTGCTAAATTACTTTTAGAAGACCAAAAAATTTACCAATATCTTGAGCAATTTACAAGAGAATATGAGATTGGGAATTTGAATATTAAAAGATTTCAAGATGGAAAAGCTATTCTTTATATTCATACAGCAAAACCTGGAGCAGTATTAGGTCAAGAAGGATCTAATGTTAAAAAATTAATAAAAGATATTCAAAAATTCACAAGAAATAGAAAATTAGATTTAACTATTGAAGTAGTAACAATTGAAAAACCAGCTTTAAATGCAAAATTATTAGCAGAAGAAATAGCAATTAAATTAGAAAATAGAGGTTCATTTAGAAATGCTCAAAAACAAGCTATTCGTGATGCTATGAAGGAAGGAGCGGTAGGAATTAAAACCAAAGTTAGTGGTCGTTTAAATGGTGTTGATATGGCTAGATCTGAAGGTTATTCAGAAGGTGAAATGAAATTACATACATTAAGACAAAATGTTGATTATGCAACTGCAACTGCAAGAACAACTTATGGTGCAATCGGAGTAAAAGTTTGGTTATCACTTGGTGATGTGAAAGAAGGTAAATAATGTTACAACCAAAAAGAACTAAACATCGTAAAACCTTCAAAATCTACCATGATAAACAAAAAGCATATAAAGGAAATAAAGTTTCTTTTGGTGAGTTTGGTTTACAAGCAAAATCATCTGCATGAGTAAGTGCAAGACAAATTGAAGCAGCAAGAATTGCTATTACAAGAAGAATGGGTAGAGAAGGAAAGGTTATTATTAGAATTTTCCCTCATTTATCTTTAACATCTAAACCAATTGGGGTAAGGATGGGGAAAGGTAAAGGTAATCCTGAAAAATGAGTGGCTGTAGTTAAAGAAAACACTATGATGTTTGAAGTAAAAGGTGTTAGTGAAGAAATTGCAAAAGAAGCTTTAAGATTAGGTGGGCATAAATTACCAGTGAAAGTAAAAATTCTATCAAAAGATGAATCTTTGGCAGAGGGTGGTAAATAATGAAATTTAAAGATATTGAGAATAAATCAATTAATGAATTAAATGAATTATTAAATGATTTAAAAGCTGAATCATTTACTCTTGGTTGAAAAAATAAAACTCAACAACAAGATCAAACACATAAAATTAAATTAGTTCGTCGTGACATTGCAAGAGTATTAACAGCTATTAGACAACATGAAATAAACAAAACATCATCTACTACTTCAAATTCAAAAGAAAAAATAGTAAAAGCAACTTCAACCAAAAAACCAAAAACTAATAATAAAACAACAACTAAAATTGCAAAAGAAGGGGATAAATAATGGAACAACAAGTAAGACCAAATAATAGAAAATCATTAAATGGAAGAGTTGTTTCAACAAAAAATGCCAAAACTATTATAGTTGCTGTTGATATTTATATTAGACACCCTTTATATGGAAAGCGTTTTAGAAAAACAAAGAAATTTGCAGCTCATGATGAAAAAGAATTAGCAAAAGTTGGAGATATTGTAAAAATTACATCAACAAGACCTTATTCAAAAACAAAAACATTCCGTTTAGAAAAAATTAGAGAACATGTGAAAGAAGGTAATTAATGGTTTTAGAACAATCAAGATTAGTAGTTGCTGATAATTCAGGAGCTAAAGAAGTTGGATTAATTAGAAATATTGGTGGTTCTGTTAAGAAAACATCAAATATTGGTGATATTGTAGTATGTTCAATTAAAAAAGCTTTGCCTAATGGAATGGTTAAAGAAGGTCAAGTAGTAAAAGCAGTAATTGTAAGATCTAAATATGGCATAAAAAGAAAAGATGGTTCTCATATTAAATTTGATGATAATGCAGTAATTATTATTAAAGAAGATGGAACTCCAAGAGGAACAAGGGTATTTGGACCTGTGGCTCGTGAATTAAGAGAAAAAGGTTATTTAAAAATAGTATCTCTTGCACCAGAGGTTATATAGGAAAGGGGTAATTATGAAATTGAAAAAAAATGATGAAGTAGTAGTTATCTCAGGATCTGAAAAAGGTAAAACTGGTTTTATTACAAAAATTGACAAAAAGAAAAATCGTGTTTTTATTAAAGATGTTAATATGGTTGTAAGACATAGAAAACCATCTCAACAAAATACTGAAGGTTCAATTGAATCAAAAGAAGCTTCTATTCATATATCAAATGTAGCTTTAAAATCAAAGGAATCTAAAAAAGGTTCTCCTATAGCGTCTAGAGTGGGATATAAATTTGATAAAGATAAGAAAATTAGAATTGATAAAAAAACAGGAAAGGAAATTTAATCTATGAAATCATCATTAGAGATTAAATATGATCAAGAAATAGTTCCTGCCCTAATAAAAAAATTTAATTACACTTCAATTATGCAAGTACCTAGAATAGAAAAAATTATTATTAATATGACTGCAGGAAAAGAAGTATCTAATTCAAAAGCAATTGAAGAAGTAATTAATGAATTAACATTAATTACTGGTCAAAAACCATTAACTGTTATTGCTAAAAAATCGAATGCTTCATTTAAATTACGTGAAGGTATGCCAATGGGTGGAAAAGTAACCATGAGAAGAGAGAGAATGTGAACATTTTTATATGAATTAATTAATGTTTCAATTCCTAGAATTCGTGATTTTAGAGGAGTAAATCCTAAAGCATTTGATGGTTATGGAAATTATGCTTTAGGGGTTAAAGAACAAATCATTTTCCCAGAAATATCATTTGATAAAATTAGAAGAATTAAAGGTCTTGATGTAATTATTGTTACAACAGCTAAAACTGATGAAGAAGCATTTGAATTATTAAAATTGTTAGGTATGCCTTTTGCTAAGGTACAACAAAAATAATAGATAAAAGATAAAGGAAAATTATGGCAAAAAAATCATTAAAAGTTAAAGCGGCAAAACATCCCAAATTTTCTAGCAGAAAATATACAAGATGTCAATTATGTGGTCGTCCACATGCGGTATTAAGAAAATTTGAAATTTGTAGGATTTGTTTTAGAAAATTAGCTCATGAGGGAAGAATTCCTGGTGTGAAGAAAGCGAGTTGATAATTTATGGCATTTATAAATGATCCAATTTCAGATATGATTGTTCGTATTAAAAATGCAAATTCTAGAAAACATCCAACTGTTTCAATGCCTCATTCAAAATTAAAAATGAAACTTTTATCTATTATTAAAAATGAAGGGTATATCACAAAATTTGAAGAAGTAACTTTAAATAACAATAAAAAAGAAATTGTAGTTACTCTAAAATACAAAGGTAATGAAAGAGTAATTACAGATATTAGAAGAATATCAAAACCAGGATTAAGGGTATATGTTCCAGTAGAAGAAGTTCCACAAGTTCAATCTGGATTTGGAGTTGCAATTATTTCTACATCAAAAGGATTATTAACAGATAAAGAAGCAAGAAAGGAAAATGTAGGTGGTGAAGTAATTGCCTACATTTGATAAGGATAGGAGGTATAAATGTCAAGAGTTGGAAATCGTATTCTTACTATACCTTCAGGTGTTACTTTAGAGAATAATCAAAATCTTATTACTATCAAAGGTCCAAAAGGTGAATTAAAAAAACAATTTTCTACATTGATTTCAATTAATATAGAAAATGATAAATTAACAACATTAAGAGCTAATGAAGAAAAACATACTAAGCAATTACATGGTACAACAAACTCTTTATTAGCAGGAATGATTAAAGGTGTTAGTGAGGGTTTTTCAAAAAAATTATTAATTAAAGGTGTTGGATATAAAGCAGCTTTGATTGGAAATCAAATTGAAATTCATGCAGGATATTCACATTCTCATAAAATTAATATTCCTGCTGGAATTAAATTAGAGGTACCAAAACCTACAGAAATTGTTGTAACTGGGATAGATAAACAACAAGTTGGTGAATTTGCAGCTATCATTAGAAAAGTAAGAAAACCAAATGTTTATTCAGGTAAAGGTATTATGTATGATGATGAAATTATTAGAAGAAAAGAAGGAAAGGCAGCGTCTAAATAGAGGTTAAATATGAAAATAAATTCAAGAAATAAAGCTAGAATGAAAAAACATCTAAAAATTAGACAAAAAATTAGTGGAACTGCAACAATTCCAAGACTTTCTATTTACAAATCTCATCAAAATTTTTATGCTCAATTAATCGATGATACTAAAGGTGTTACTTTAGCTAGTGCTTCAACAATTAAAGAAAAAGAATATAGTGGTAATGTTAAAGCTGCTGAAAAATTAGGTCATGAAATGGGTAAAAAAATAATATCTTTAAAAATAAAAGAAATAGTTTTTGATCGTTCTGGATATATTTATCATGGAAAAGTAAAAAGTTTTGCAGAAGCAGTTAGAGCAGAAGGAGTGAAATTCTAATGACATTTTTAGATTTAGATGAAAAATTAAATGTATCTCAAGAAGATCAAAAAGAAGTTTCAACATCAGCTGTGGAATCACAAGAAATATCACAGGAAACAAAAGAAGTATCTGGAAATACATCTAAGAAAGCAAATGAAAAACAAGCAAAAGAACATTTTGCAAAAAATAACACAGAATTTAGTAAAGTTAAAAAAGCAAAACCAAGAGCGAAAGTTGAAAAAAGATCTTCAGAATTTGAAGATAAAATTATTGATGTAGCCCGTGTTACAACGGTTGTAAAAGGGGGAAGAAGATTTTCATTTTCAGCTGTAGTTGCAATTGGAAATAAAAAAGGTAAAGTAGGATTAGGACATGGAAAAGCAAATGAAGTTCCTGATGCTATTAAAAAAGCATATAAAAATGCTGAAAATAATTTAATTGAAGTACCTATTATTAATAAATCAACTATTCCTCATGAAGTAAAATCCAAATATTCTTCAAGTCAAGTAATTTTAAAGCCAGCTCCTAAAGGAAAAGGAATAGTAGCTTCTGGTACAATAAGAATTGTCGTTGAATTAGCAGGTTATACTGATATTTATACAAAATCATATGGATCAAGAACAAAACAAAATGCAGCCAAAGTAGCAATTAGTGCTCTTAAAAAATTAAGAACTGTTGAAAAATTAGCTTCTTTAAGAGATGTTCCTGTTGAACATATTCTAAAAAAATAATAAAATATAAAATAAAGGAAAGGGAATTATATGAAATTACATAATTTATCATCAAATCCTGGTTCAAGAAAAGATAAACATCGTGTTGGTCGTGGACATGCTGCAGGAAAAGGTAAACAAGCAGGAAAAGGTCAATCTGGACAAAATAAACGTCATGGACACCGTCCAGGATTTGAAGGAGGGCAAACTCCTTGATTTAGAAGATTGCCTAAAAGAGGATTTAAAAATGTTAATCATATTGAATATCAAATAGTTTCCTTATCATCTTTAGAAGCTAAATTTGAATCAAATGCTATTATTGATTTTGATGCATTATATAAAACTAAATTAGCTCGTAATAAAAATTTACCTATTAAATTATTAGCAAATGGTAAATTAACAAAAAAATTTACTATCAAAGTAAATGCAGCTAGTCAAAATGCTATTAAATTAGTAGAACAAGTAGGCGGAAAAGTAGAGGTAATTTAAAAGTGGGTTTTTTTAACAAAACCTGATCAAATATATCATTTTTTTTCTCAAAAATAATTTTATTTTTCAAAAAAAATATCATTTTAAAGTTAAAAGAAAAGGATTTATTAAAAAGAATTCTTTTTACTTTGATGATTATGATTATTTTTATTTCTATTGGAACAATTACATTACCAGGAATTACTATATCTCAATCAAATGGGTTTGATAACACATCTTTTTTAGGTATTATGAATACTATAGGTGGAGGTGGATTGAGACAATTTTCACTAGTTTCACTAGGGATTAGTCCATATATTACTGCTTCATTAATTATGACTTTTGCTCAAACCAAATTATTTCCGCCAATTTACCACTTATATCAATCAGGTCCTGCTGGAAGAATAAAAATTAATTATATTACCTATGCTTTAACATTTGTATTTTCTATCATTCAAGCTATTGTAATTATTCAATCATTAAGTAATTCAAGCACTGGACAATCAAGTTATATAACTATCGTTCCAGATTTTAATAATACTTTCTTTATTTGAATAGTTTTACCATTCATTTTAACTGCCGGAACATTTTTTTCAATATTTTTATCAGAACAAATTTCTAATAAAGGTGTTGGAAATGGATCATCAATGCTGATTTTAGCTGGTTCAATTATTACTATTCCAACTTTATTTACTTCAGCATGAAGTTTATGAATTCAATCAAAAACAGGTGAATTATTATTTAGAGGAATTGTTTATTTAATAGGATTTGTGTTTTTATTTATAATATTAACTTTAATTATTTCTTTTGTATACCAAGCAGAAAGAAGAGTCCCAATTCAACATATAGGTGTTGGTCGATCAAAAAATATAAAAGATTTATCTTATTTACCTATTAAATTAAATGGAGCAGGAATTATGCCTATTATTTTTGCTTCAATGCTTGTAACTTTTCCAATGTTAATAGTTAATTTAGTTAATCAATTTGCCCCTTCAGAAATCACAAGATGAATGAATGATAATTTCCAACTAAAACAACCAATTGGATTAACAATATATGCTTCAGCAACATTTTTATTAACAATTTTCTTATCTATTCAACAATCAAAAATTGATAAAATTGTTGAAGATTTCAACAAATCGTCAACATTTATTCCAGGAATAACACCAGGTGAACAAACTGAAGATTATCTTTTTTCAATTGTTATTAGATTGTCAATATTTTCAGCTATTTATTTAACAATACTTGGATCTTCTCAATATATTGCAATTATTGCAGGAGCTCCTGAAAGTGTTGTTATTAGTGGTACATCTATTATGATTGTTATATCTGTTTCTATTGAAACTATTCAACAAATTGCTGCTAGAAGAAAAGCAATAAACTTGTTTAAAACTAAAAATATCAAAAAACTAAATGAAGTTGGTGATAATATAGAATCAAATGACCAAAGTTCAATTTTATGATAAAGTGTAATTAAGAAGGGTTGTTTATGGCAAGAACAAATATTATATTTTTAGGAATGCCAGGCAGTGGCAAGGGAACAATAAGTTCTATATTAGAAGAAAAAACTAATATCATTCAAATTTCTACTGGTGATATTTTTAGAGAAGAGATTAATAATAAAACAGAATTAGGTTTAAAAGTAAAAGAAATTGTAGAATCTGGAGCTTATGTTCCTGATGATATAACAAATAAAATTGTAGAAAATAAAATATTAAAAATGCAATTGGATAATCAAAAATTTATTTTAGATGGATTTCCTAGAACAGTGCAACAAGCTATGTTTTTGGATAGTTTAAATTTTGAAGATTATATAGTTATTTACTTGAATGTAGAAAAACAAGAAGTAATCAATAGATTAAGTCAAAGATATTTTTGCAAAATATGTAAAAAGAGTTACAACTTATCATCATTTAAATCTAAAAAACATCCATATTGTGAAAATGATGGAGAATTATTAATTCAAAGAGTTGATGATCAACCTGAAGCTGTAAAAAAACGTTTAGATGTATATGAAAAAGAAACAGCTCCAGTTATTGAATTTTATAAAAATAAAAATAAATTAATTACTATTGATCAACATCATGATATAAATGAGATTATTAATAAAATATTAGATATAATATTATAAAAATATTATTAGGTTTTTTAAATAATGATTTACATTAAATCTCAAAAAGAAATTGAATTAATAACAAAATCATGTAAGATCCTGGCGAGTATAAAAAAGATTGTTAAAGATGCTGTAAGACCAGGGGTTTCATTAAAAGATTTAGATTCAATTGCTTATAATGAAATTATTAAAGCAGGAGCTAAACCATCATTTTTAGGTTATCATGGTTTTAAAGGCACAATATGTGCTTCTGTTAATGAAGAATTGATTCATGGAATACCTTCAGATCGAATATTAAAAGATCAAGATTTATTGTCAATAGATATTGGTCTAGTTTATGAAGGTTATCATTCAGATAGTGCATTTACTATTTCAGTTGGAGAATCTACTCAAGAAAATGACAAATTAATTGAAGCAGCTCAAACAGCTTTTAATTTAGGTCTAAAAGCAATTAAGCCAAATGCCACTGTTGGAGATATTTCCTATGCAATAGGTCAATATATTGCTAAAGAAGGTTTTTATACTCCTAAAGAATTTTGTGGTCATGGAATTGGTAGATCATTACATGAAGATCCTTATGTTTTTAATGAAGGAAAAAAAGGATCGGGGCCAAAACTTCAAGATGGTATGGTAATATGCATAGAACCAATGATTCTACAAGGTTCTAAAAAAATAAGAATATTAAAAGATGGATGAACTGTAGTTGCTCAATCTAATAAAAAATCCTCACATTATGAGCAAACAGTTTTAATAAAAAATGGGAAAGGAATTGTTCTTACAGAGAACTAATAATATAAATTTAAATGGCTAAAGACGCAATAAAAATGGTTGGAAAAGTTATTAAATCTTTTTCAACAAGAGAATATCAAGTTGAATTAGAGAATAAATTAACTATCAAAGCAACAGTTAGTGGAAAAATAAATTTACATTCAATTAGAATTTTGCCAGGTGATGTTGTTGATGTTGAAATATCTCCATATGATTTATCACAAGGTCGCATAGTTTTTAGACATAAATAATTAAATAGGAGGTCAAAACATGAAAGTAAGAGCTTCAGTGAAGACAATGTGCAAAGATTGCAAAATAATAAAAAGGAGAGGAATTGTTAGAGCAATTTGTGTTAATCCTAAACACAAGCAAAGACAAGGTTAATTATGGCTAGGGTATTAAATATTGAAATTCCAAATAATAAACGTGTTGTTATATCACTAACATATATTTATGGTATTGGAAAAAGTTTATCTTCAAAAATATTAAAAGATGCTGGAGTGGATGAAAATATTAAAGTTGCAGATTTATCTGAAGATCAATTATCTGCAATAAGAAAAGAAGCTGCTAAATACATGACAGAAGGTGATTTAAGAAGAGAAGTTGGGATTAATATCAAAAGATTAATGGAAATTAAAAATTATCGTGGTATTAGACATCGTAAGGGACTACCTGTAAGAGGACAATCTACAAAATCAAATGCTAGAACTAGAAAAGGTCCTAGAAACACCATTGCAGGTAAGAAAAAATAGAGAAGGAGTGTAGATTATGGCTAAAAAAAATAAAAAGAGAATTGTCACTTCTGGTATTGCTCATATTCATTCAACACATCAAAATACTATTGTTACTTTTACAGATTTACAAGGAAATGTTTTTGCTTGATCATCATCAGGAGCAATAGGATATAAAGGAACTAAAAAGAAAACACCTTATGCAGCAGGATTAGCAGCAGCAGCTGCTGCTGAAGAAGCTAAAAAATCAGGGTTAAAAGAAGTTGATGTTAAATTAAAAGGAATTGGTCCAGGAAAAGAATCTGCTAAAAAACAAATTGAAGTTTCAGGAATTGCAATTAAATCTGTAGAAGATGTAACACCAATTCCTCATAATGGAACAAGACCACCAAAAAGAGTATTAAAAAGACAAAAAAGGAGATAATTAAAAATGGCAAAATTTTCAAAAATAAGTTATAGTGAAATTAAAAATAATAAAATAGATGAATATAGAACATCATTTGTTGTAAAACCATTAGAAAGAGGAATGGCTAATACTATTGGTAATTCATTAAGACGTGTATTATTATCTTCTATTTATGGTGTTGCTCCATTTGCAATTAAAATTGCAAATGTTACTCATCAATATTCACCTATTGCAAATACTGATGTTGATGTTTTAACTTTAATATCAAGATTATGTAAAATACCTTTCAAATACAATGAAGAAGTGTTTGGAGATAATTCAATCTTAAAAGTATCTTTTAAATCTACTAGAGAAGGAGAAGTTACATATAAAGATTTAGAATTACCTATGGGAGTTGAAATTGTTGGTGATCTAAATGTTCCACTTGTTTTCTTATCATCAAAAAATGCATTAGAATTTGATCTATTTATTAGAGCAGATTATGGATATTCTGATGAAGAAAAAAATAAATTATTTATTAATGAAAATAAAACAAATATTTCATCTAAATTAAAAGGTGAATTATTAGCATGTGATTCTAATTTCTCACCAATTAGAAGAGTAGCATATTATGTTGAAGAGATGAATTCATCTTCATACCACATCCAAGAAGAATTAAAACTAGAAATTGAAACAAATGGTACTATTGAAGCAAAAGAAGCTTTATCTCAAGCAGCTAAAGTATTAACAGCTCATTTAAGTATTATTGGTAATATTGATTTAACTCCTGAAGATATTGATGGTATGTTTGCTCAAGAACAAACTAAAAAAAGTGAAGACAAATATTCTTCAATGACAATTGAAGATTTAGATTTAACTGTTCGTTCAACTAATGGATTAAGAAGAGCTAATATTACTAAAGTTAGTGAATTAAAAGACTTAACTTATTCAGATCTTAAAAACATTAATTCAATTGGTGAAAAATCAATTAAAGAAATCATTGATGAACTTGCAAAAATAGGTATTATTATTAAAGGAGAAGATGAATAATGGCTAATCCTCATCAACTATTTAGAAGAAATGCTTCTTGAAGAAAAGGGGTAATACGTTCTTTAACAACAGATGTTCTTTTATATGGAAGAATTACTACTACTGAAGTAAGAGCAAAAGAAGTAAGAAGATTTGTTGAAAAAATGATTACAAAAGGAAAAAAAGGTACTTTAGCATCAAGAAGAGAAGCTTGCGCATTTTTAAGACCTGTGTTTACAAAAGATAATGTGTCAATTGATAAATATTTATTTGATACAATTGCTCCTAAATACAAAGATCGTCAAGGTGGATATACAAGAATTATTAAATTACCTTCACGTCAAGGTGATTCAACAAAAATGGCTATTTTAGAACTTGTATAAAATTATTATTTGATAAATAATATTAAAAAAATAAGATAAATATTTTTATTAATTTACAAAGTATTATCTTATTTTTATTTTTTAGAAGATTTTATTTACTACTTTTATTAATTTTATATAAAATTAATTAATTATGAATAATGTAGCTACATGAATAAT
>CASDWL010000032.1 GCA_949284615.1 uncultured Mycoplasma sp. | reverse complement strand
GGAAGGATTTTTTATATAAAAAAATCACAACCCCAACCTTTCATAATTTTATTAAGTGTTGCGATTGTAATTACAATTTGGGATCAATATTCAAGATAATATTGATTTAAGTTCTCAAACAACAAATATATTTGATATATCTTTTGAAATTCAAGAAGAATTAGATATTCGAAATGAAATTAAAAATATTAATAATGTTGTTTTATCTAAAACAGAATTCACTAGTGCAGATATTCAAACTATAAATGAATCTAATATAATGAATTATTTGACTTTAGTTCCAAAAAATGAATATGACTATGAAGTTTTAGAATTTAAAAATGATCAAATTTTAAAAGAGTTCTCATTTAAAATACAAATAAAAAATAAAGAATATCCAGATCTAATATCTACTCAAATATCTAATTTAATAAATTTGAGATATGAAATTAATGATAATTTACCAGAAAGTAGTACTGTTGCTGAAGAAATAGCTAGATTAAATACATTAAAACCATCTTTAATTAATCCTAATTTAACTTATCAACAATTATTAGATTTAAATATTAATAATTTTTTACCTTTGTTAAAAGATTTTCAATTAAATACAAATTTATTCACTTATAACATTTTTTCATTAAATAAAAGTAATATTTCGAGTTCAAGAAATATAAATTTTAATATGAAAGTATACAAAAAAGGCAATGAAGATATTAAAGTTGATAATAATTTTACAAACAATTTTATTGTAAATTTCAATTTAATTTCAGAACCTAATCAAGATGTTGATATAGATGATCAATATTTACAAAATAATTTAGCTAATGTAGTTACAAGTGGTCAATATGATCTAGCACGTCCTGGATCTTTAAATGGAAATGATTGTGTAAAAGTTTCTTCAGGACCATCTAAAACTACACCTTCAGAAGGAGTTCCTGAATATGCTAAAAGCATTCAAAGTAAAGTGTTTAATACATTTGAAATAGAACAATTAGCAAATACATTTAGTTTATGTTTTAATAGTTACAGTGGTGCTTGTGCATATGGAACTGGATGAATTTTAGATTATCAATTAACAGAAGATGGGTCTTATCCAACAACATGATATATTGCAACCAATGCTCATGTTATTCAAAATTTAAAAATACCCAATGAAGTAATTAGTCCGGTTAGATATGAACTAGAAGAATCACCATTTACAAATACCAAACAAGTTATTCTTCAAAGAGTTAAAACAGAAAATATAGTTTTAGGTCAAGATTTTGGTGATTCTCAAAATCTAAATATGTATGAAAGAGTATATATTCCAGCAACTAATCTAAAAACTATTTTTATTGGATTAGATTATTTGGAAACTACACCTAGCATGTTTTCAATAGATGGGCAATGACAAGATACAGAAGAATATATAGATTTTGCAGTAATGGAAGTTAAATTTTCTTCAAGTGAAGAAGCTAAAACATTTACCCAAAATTATGTTGAAAAAAGCTCAAGACACTTCAAATATCGTAAAGAATCAATTTTAAAAAATTATAATTTAAAAATTGATAATGGCTATTCAGTAATAGGATTTCCTGATACAAGTTCTGGAAGTACACCATATTTTAGGCCTGTTTCTATGTATTCAAATAGACCTGCTGCAATGGATAAAAATGAACCTATAATTGCAAATGATCAATTCTCTAATTTAGCTACTTCTCCATATTACAATACTTTCACAGATCGTTTAGGAATGTTTGATGCATCTTTAGGTTTATCATTCTTTGGAATGGATTATAGACAAGCTTATGGATTAAATAGATGATATAGCTCTTGAGGTTTAACATATCCAATTGATTATTCAAATTTAGGGGCAGGTTCTAGTGGTTCTATGTTAAGAGATAAAAATGGATATACAGTAGGTATTTATTTTGCAGCAGATCCAAGAGCAGGTATTGGATTAGCACAGGCATTGTATTGTGAAGGTTTTAATTATCAAGGTAAATATGGTAAATTCAATTTAGAAGGATATGACATAATTGAGGGAGGATTTCCTAATCAAAAAATATCTTATAAAGATAATTTGAGAATAATTTATGGTAATGAATTTAAAACACATTTATTTCCTAATGGATTAAAATAATTAAATTTTAAGTTTTATGTTAAGCTTTTTCAAATTCTTTTGTAATATTTCTAGCTCATTCTACTTTGTAGTATATTCATTCATAAGAAATTAGTTTAATTACTAAATCAGGAACAAAGAATAAGGCATAAGCTCATGGAAATTCTATTTGCTTACAAATAATACTATAATTTATTGAAATAATTCATGCAGTTGATATTAAACCAACTATTGCTTCAACAGAAGCTGTTAAATTAGTTTTACCACCTGTAGATATTATTCTATTTTTTGTTATATATCATACTCATAATGGAATATTTCAAGCTAATGGCCAAATTGTATTTTGAATATTTAATAATAAAGCTTTTGAACCGTTATTGATTATTTCTGGATCAATATTTTTTTCTTCTAGTAATAATCTATATCCATCTGTTAAAAATGTCATGTAAGGAATTAAGATTGCAATTAGAATTAATAATAAAGACATAATGATAGCAACACAAGTATGAAATCCTTGTAATTCTTTAGCATTTTTCTTAGCTTCTATATAATTATTTTCACCCAATTCTCTACCTACAAATATAGTTACATTTGCATTTATAGATTCAAAAGTATTTCAGAAAATACTAAAAAACATTCCTGAAATCCCTAGTACATTAGCTGCTGCAATTTCAAAATCTGGATTATTTCCTATACTTCCCATTGGATATCCATAATTTCAAAAAATGTAACGTATAGATACTGTTATTGAACCTAAACAAAATAATAGAAATGATGGGATTCTTTTTATAAATTGTTTTCAAACAATTAATGGAACCCCAAACATTTTTAGTGGATTTCATAGTAATCTTTTGTCTTTTATAAAAATATAAATTACAAAAAATACTATAGAACCAATAATTAATGAAATATTTGTAGAATAAGATAAAAATTCTAGCTCAGGACCAATAAAATTAATAAATACTGCATTTAATACAATATTTATTCCAAGACATAAACATGAAGATATTAATGTTGCATTACCATATCCACTTTCCCTCAATATCATGGCCATTGTGTATCCTCAAGTGCTAAATAATCATGAAATAGATATTCATCTTAAATATTTACTACCTGATTCTAAAAGTTGTGGAGAAGTATCAAGTTGAGTATCAAATCCTGAAGCTATCTTTATCAAAAATTCAGGTCATATTAATGCCGGAATTACAAAAACAATAGTAATACCTAATGCAATAATCATTCTGCCTCTAATTATTTCTCGAATCCTTTTAACATCATTAGTTGCATAATATTGGCCATATAAAGCAGAACCTATAATTGTAGTAGCTGCAATAATACCCGTAACAATTGTTGTTCATGTATTTGCATAAGCTAATGCTTGATTTCCGCCTCTAATAGATGTTGCCATAAAATTATCAACAAATGAATTTAAAGCAAAAATTAAAGCAGAAAAAATAACAGGTAAAGATGTTAAGGTATATTTAATTCATTTACCTCTTGAAGAAGGAAAAAAATATTTTAAATTATTAATTTTATTC
>CASDWL010000031.1 GCA_949284615.1 uncultured Mycoplasma sp. | reverse complement strand
TTTAAAAGTTTTAAAGTTTTCTATGATGAAAACTTTGTAGTTAGAAAACATTTTGATAATACTACAACACCTCAAACAGGAGTACCTAAATTTTATTTTGTAGATCAACAAGGAGTGTTAGTTTCAAAAACTCAAGGTCAAATTAACAATTTAAAAGATTATTTATTAGAATTATTTAATTAATTTATTTTTTAAATTGAACTTCCATATAATTAATATTTTTACCTAGTGATGATCATTTCTTTTCATAACCTGTTAAAATATTTGTTTCATTTTTAACACTTTTATGTAAATCGTTACTATAATAAATAATTTTTGCAAATGGGTATTCTCTTATATGTTCTAATGATCAATTAAAAAAAATGTCATTATCTGTTTTTATTTTTAATATTCCTTCATTACTCAATAAATTTTTATAAATATCAAGAAATTTACTATAAGTTAATCTTCTTTTGAAATGCCTTTTCTTTGGTCAAGGATCTGAAAATGTCAATCATATTTCATCAGTAAATCCTATAAATTTATCTGATATCTTTGCAATATCTTCACAAACTATGTAAATATTTTTTAAATTATATTCTAAAAATCTTTTAGCAGCCTTAGCAGCTACTGTTGGAAACTTTTCAATACCAATAAATGTTATATTAGGATTTTTTAAAGCCATCTCACATAACATTTCACCCTTTCCCATCCCTATTTCAATAACAACATTTTCATTTAATATAATAGGAAATTCTTTTAATAAATATGGAGAATTATTTAAATATTCTATTGCTGTTGGATCATTTCTTAATCTCATAAAATTTTTATTTTGTACCAAAAATTCTATCTCCAGCATCTCCTAATCCTGGGATTATATAACCTTCTTTGTTTAATTTTTCATCAATAGCTGCAATATATAAATCTACATTTTTTACATTTTGTTTCAAATTCTTGATTCCTTCAGGAGCACCTACAATTGAAACCATTTTAATATTTGAAAATCCATCTTTGTTCAATTTATTAATTGCATCTACAGCAGATCCACCTGTAGCTAGCATAGGATCTACAACAATGATTACACTATCTTTTGGAACATTTGGCATTTTATAAAAATATTCATGAGCTTCAAGAGTATTTTCATCACGATAAAGTCCAATATGACCTACTCTGGCTTGAGGTAATAATAATTTAATTCCTTCTACCATTCCAATTCCAGCTCTTAATATTGGAACAATAACAATTTCTTTATCGAAACATTGACCTATAGTTTTAGAATTGGTAGGAGTTTCAATATCAACATTTTTAGGTTGATAATCACTTAATAATTCATATACCATTAATGAAGCTATTTCATTTAAATTTGATTTAAATTCTGTATGATTTGTTTTTTTATCTCTTAATACTGATAATTTTATTTTTATTAGTGGGTGATCTAAAATATTAATTTTTACCATGAATTCCTCTTGTTGAATATATTTATTTAAATTATAATTTAAAATAAAATTATGATTAGAATTATTGCAGGAAAATATCGTTCTAGAGTTTTAGATCAACCATCTTTATCAACAACCAGACCTACAATTGATAGGGCTAGAGAAGCACTTTTTAATATCATTCAAAATAAAATTGAAAATAGTATTGTCTTAGATTGCTTTGCAGGATCAGGAGCTTTTTGTTTTGAAGCTATTTCAAGAGGGTCTACAAAAGCAATTGCCATTGAAAAAGATAAAGATTATTTTGCAATTATTATAAAAAATGCTGAAAAATTAGGGGCTAATAATATAGAAATCAAAAATATGGATTCTTTAGAATATTTGAAATATTCAAAAAATATTCAATTTGATTTTATTTATTTAGATCCTCCTTATAAACTTAATGTTTTGTATCAATGCTTGGAACTTATTGTACAAAATAACATCTTAAAAAAATATGGAGAAATTATCATCGAAACACATATAGATACAAAAATAGATGTACCAAAAGATTTAATGATAAAAAGTGAAAGAACTTATGGAAAAACAAAATTCATATTTATCAATTGGATAATTTAATTCTTTTGTGTCTTAAAATTAAAAAAAGAATTAAAATATTATAATTATGGGTATAAAAATAAGTCAAAATGAAATTATTCATTTCTTTGAAGAAAAATTTCCTTTAAATAAAGCTCAAAAATGAGATTTTCCAGGTTATTCTTTAAAATTACCTAATAAAATTGTTAAAAAAATATTAATTTGTTTAGATGTTAACTATAATGTTGTTGAAAAAGCTATTAAAGAAAAAATAGATTTCATAATTTGTTATCATCCATTTAAATTTGCAAAATCATGAAATACAATTTATGCTTATGATTTTACAAAAAAGGAGTTAGTTAAGAAATTAACAGATAATAAAATTGCTGTCTATGCAATTCATACAAATTTTGATCAAGACAAAAATGGAACATCTTATCAAATTTTAAAACAATTAGAATTAGAAAATTCTATTCAAAAAAATTATAATTTATCATCTGTAGTTAAATATGGTAAGCAATTGCTAGATTTAATTGTTTTAATTAAATATAAATTAAAAATAAACACAATTTTAACTAATTCTTTTAGTAAATTAGATATGATTGTTGATAAGTTTGCATTTTATCCAGGATCTGGTGATATTTATGATTTTTTAGAAAAAAATAAAAAAGATAAAGCAGATTTATTAATAACATCTGACATTAAGTGAAATGAACAACAATTATTAAATTCATTGTCAGTGAATTTTATTATTATCCCTCATAAAACAGAAGATATTGTTGTTGAATATTTAGGAGATTTGTTAATTAAAGAATTTGGAGATGATTTGAAAGTTATCAAATATCTTGAAGATGATTTTATAAAAGGATATTAATTTAATGCTTAAAATAGGTTCTCATGTTTCATTTAAATCACCTAATTATCTATTAGATAGCATTAAAGAAAGTTTAAATAATAGAGCTAATGTTACAATGATTTATTTAGGTCCACCCCAAAGTTCAAATAGAGTTTCTCCTGAAAAATATCATTTAGAAGAATATTTAAAAGAATATAAGCATAAAATTAGTCCTGAAAATATTATTGTTCATGCTCCTTATATTGTAAATTTGGCAAATTTAGAAAAATCTAGTTGGTCTAAACAATTTTTAATAGAAGAAATTAAAAGAATGAATTTTATTGGAGCAAAATATTTAGTTTTACATCCAGGTGCTTATTTAAAACAAGATATCAATGAATCTTTAAAAAATCTAGCCATTAATATCAAAGAAATTATTAACTCTACAGAAGATGTTGAAATAATCTTAGAAACAATGGCAGGTAAAGGTACAGAAATAGGAACTACATTAAATCAACTAAAAGAATTAATTGATTTAATAGATGAAGAAAGAGTTGGTATTTGTTTAGATACATGTCACATGTGAGATTCGGGAATTGATTTAAAAAAAGATTTTGAAGAAAATGATGGTAAAGAACTAATAAAAGTCCTAAAAGACCTAAACTTATTATCTAAAGTAAAAGTTATTCATTTGAATGATTCTAAAAATGATATATATTCTCATAAAGATAGGCATGAGAATATAGGAAAAGGCTTTATTGGAAAAACAGCTTTAATTAATTTTGCTAACCATCCTATTTTTGACAATATTCCTATCATATTAGAAACACCTTATGTTGATGGAAAAAATTTATATAAAGAAGAAATTAAAATGATAAAGGATGGAAAAAAATAATATGCCAGAATTACCAGAAGTTGAAACAGTCATTAACTATTTAAAAAATGAAATATTAGACTTGAAGATATTTGATATTAATATTAAAAATGATAAATTCATAAAAAATTCTTCAAAAGATGAATTTAAAGAATTTTTAAAAAATAAAACAATTAAAAATATATCTAGAAAAGGAAAATATTTAATTTTTGAACTTTCTGAAAATTCTTATATGATTAGTCATTTAAGAATGGAAGGAAAATATTTTGTTGATGATAAATTGATTAATAGAAAACATGATTATTTAATTTTTAAATTATCTAATAATAAATATCTTTCTTATAATGACTCAAGACAATTTGGTACTTTTCATATAAGTCATAATCCATATGAATTAAAAGAAATTAAAAAATTAGCATTGGATCCTTTAGAAGATAAATTTGATGTTGAATATCTATATCAAAAATCAAATAAATCTAATAAAAACATTAAAACATTTCTGCTAGATCAATCTATTATTAGTGGCATTGGAAATATATATGCTTCAGAAATTTTATTTGATGCAAAAATAAATCCTTTTATAGCTGCAAATCAAATTAGCAAAAAAGACATTGAAGAAATAGTTAATTCATCAAAAAAAATTTTGAAATTAGCTATTAAACATAATGGTACAACTATTCATACTTTTAGTTTTGGACCAAATAAAACAGGTGATTTCAATAATTTTCTAAAAGTAGTTTATCGTGAAAGAAAAGATTGTTTTGATTGTCATAATCCAATAAAAAGAATAAAACAACAATCAAGAAGTACTTTTTATTGTGAAAATTGTCAAATAAATAAAAATAAAAAAGAAACTTAGTTAAGTTTCTTTGGAGATTAATCATATGGTGGAGATGCGGGGAGTCGAACCCCGGTCCAAAATTTAAACAATATTATTTATCTACAGTTTAGATTATTCTTTAATACATTTCTATTTTACTAGAATAAACAAGAAAATAAAATGAAAGTCAATTATTAATTCTTTAAGCTTTAATTGAATCCACTTACATACCCTTAAATAATATTGACCTAACTTAAAGGGATCATTAGGAGTAACTAGTTGCTATTATTAAGCAAATACTAGATTTGATGATTGTGAAGATAATAAATTAATGTTATCTTCTGATTGTTTTTCTTTTCCGTTTATTGAAAAGCCTAGGCAATTAAGGTTTGCAAGACCACTGCCAAATAATACCTCTAAATCTTGTCGAAGCCATTACATCCCCATGAGCAAATTAATGAATAATTCTTCTTAATTTTTTTTCTATATCTTTTTCTTTGATTGCTTGTCGTTTATCAATTTTATTTCTTTTTCTAGCAATTGCTATTTCTAATTTTATTTTGTTATTTTCTCAAAGAAGAGATAAAGGAATAATAGTACATCTTAATTTTTCAACTTCTGTTAGAATTCTTATTAATTCTTTTTTATGCAACAATAATTTTCTAGGTCTAAATTCATCATTTTTTTCTAACATCCATGATTTAATACAAATATTAGAAGCAAACAATTCATTACCTTTAAAGGAACAAAAAGAATTTTTTAAAGTAATATTTTTAGCTCTTATTGATTTAACTTCTCATCCTTTAAGTTCAATTCCAGCAATATATTTATCTAATATTTCATAATCAGAGGTAGAAAATTTATTTTTTATAATTACCTTTGACATAATAGAATCAAAATTTATCCTAACAATTTAATAATATCATAAGATATAACAGTTTATGTATTTAGATCAAACAAATGTATTTATTTTGCTTTATTCAATCTATGTTTTTCTTTGATTTTTTCCATTCAACCAAAATATGAATCATCTATAAATTTAACTTTTAAAGCTTTAGCTCATAAATAATTTATACCAATTAATAAAAATGGGGCTGCAAATAACACTATAATATCAACAAATATTGCTAAAGCTGGCATTGATTCTAAATTCATATATAACATATTTTGAAAATCTAAAAATGAATAAATAGTTGCACCTTGAATTTTCAAATTATCTGTTCCAACTATTTGAGCACCTACACCAAATAATATTGCACTATAAGCAACAAAAAATGCCATGTACATTGAAACTACACCAACAGTTCTTTTTGTTAGAATAATTTCATTTCTAAAAGCTATTATTATTGAAAAACCTAATACAGGATTTAAAGCATGTAATGTAATATTAGAAATTAAAGAATAAGCATGAGTTCATTCATAAATAGGAACACTTCTTGCAAGTAAAGATCAATAAGCTACAAATGTTATTGTTATTATTGAAACACTACCCATGAAAAATGAAGATACTTTAGCTGATTTAGGATAACATGCTAAAAGAATTAAAGCAACACCTAATATTAAATTAGATTGTACAGTAAAGTAACCCAACATATAAAAAGGGCCAAATATTCTATGAAGATCATTTATAAACTCATCTTGTTGACTAGCATTAGGATCAACAACCTCAAATCATCTTCCGCCATTTAATACACAAAAAATAATAGTACCCAATAAGACAATTATTCCAAATATAAGTGGCACTCAAAATCTATATTTTGGAATTTTTTTTACTTCTTCCATTATAATCATAGTTATGATTATATCAAGATTCAATAAATTATCATATTAAAATCACAAAAGAATTAAAAAGATACATATATATTGATATAATTTACATTGGTTTTGGAGCAGTACTCAAGAGGCTGAAGAGGACGCACTGCTAACGCGTTAGGGGGAGCAATCCCCGCGGAGGTTCAAATCCTCTCTGCTCCGCCATTTTTTTTACTAACTTTTTAAAACCTGCTATCAACTATTATCATAATTATATTGATAAAATAATAATGATATTGGATAGATGATAACAATCAATATAGGAATATTTATTAAATTAACTAAAAGTCATGGCGCATTAAAAATGAATGCTGAATCAATATCTTTTCCTCATCATGTCAATGAAGCTAGAGAATGTAAAAAATATTTGAAAAATATTAATAGAGTAAACATAATAATAAAAATTAAATTAATAAAAAATTTATTTTTGGAGTTTCTTATATCTATTTTTGCAAATAACATTTTTAAAAGATAAAATAAACCAAAAATATAAAAAACTAAAAAGTATTCAAAAATCACTTGAATTCCATTAATTATATATGGGTTCTGTTCAATAAAAAATAAAATGATTGGGCAAGATAAAAAGAAAAAAATATTAACTTGTCAATTTTTGATTCATAATATACCCATAGCATAAAAAATTAAAAATACTTGAATTGAAAAATTAAAAATTTTTATATTTTCTAAGAAAAAATCAAAAACAATAATAAGAGCTAATAGTATTGATGCAATGCTAATAGAAAAAATTAAAGATTTATGTTTAGTTTTCATTTCAATTGTGATATTAATTAATTTTATAGTTGGTATTGAAAATATCATATATAATAATATTGTTTAAATCAATATTTCTACAATTATTAAAACTAAACTTAAGATATTTTTTAAATAAGGAGAAATATGAAAAGAATGAAATTAAAAAAATATGTAACTACATTGTTATCAACATTATTTGTTTATTTTGGGGTATGAATTGCTTATGCAGTTGCAAATCCTTATAAATCTGGAGGAATTGATGTTCCAACTAGTTCAGCTGTGACAGCATTAGTTTGTTTAATAATTTTGTGTATTTTTTTCATTTCATCAATACTTGGAACAGCATGATATTCAATAAAAATTATGTTTAGGTTTTATAAAGAAAAATCTTTATGAAAAATACTAACATTGTGTTTTGGTATTGGAATGATCTGTTTTTCATTTATAATAATAGGTTTTGGAATTCAATGATTAGTTGATGCTTTTAGTAATATTTTTAATTCACTTAATTTTAGTTCATCAGGAATTCTTGATAATAATAATATTTGAAATAGTTTTATTCAAATGACAAATAGAGCAAATTCTTCAACAATTTCTTTTGGTTCATATATAACAATTTTTGTATGTATGGTCTTATGATCTACAGCTGGAATAGCATATGAAGTTATTAAAAAATTATTGGGTGGAAATAGAGTTAAAAAATCTAAAAATCTTGATGAATAATTAATAATAAAATTATTTATTTATAACATTGTAGCATCTAGTGCAAATATCATCTTTTATATAATCTTGCTCAAAATGATTTCAACATCTTTGACATTTAATTGAATCTTTAAATATATCAATATATGTTTTATCTCCAAATTCAATTTTACCAACCATTAATAACTCTTTTAAATTTAATGATTTAATGAATTCATCGTTTGTATCTTCTATATAAACTATTGCTTCATTTGATCTTTTTATTATCCCGCTTTGAATTTTTTCTTCAATTAATCTATAAATTTCATTTTTTAGTTCAAAAAAACTTGATCATAGATTTTCATATTTATCACTTTTTGAAAAATTCACATCATAGAAATTTTCTAAAAAGATAGATATTTTTTTATCTTCTTTTTTAAAATACCCATATGCTTCTTCACATGTAGTTGGAATTATTGGTGCTAATGAAATTAATAAAAATTCTAAAATATTATATAAATTGAATTGAATCATTTTTCTGTAAATATTATCTTTAGATTCTATATACAAAATATCTTTAGTGATTGATAAATAAAAAGATGATAATTCAATTATGAAATTGTTAATATTTTTAATAACATTAATAAATTGATAATTTTCATAATTTTCTTTAACTAAAATTTTTAAATTATTTAATTTTTCATTAATTAAAAGATGAATTCCTTCTAATTCAATTGATTTATATTCATAATCATATAGATTTGATAACAAAAAACGAATAGTATTTCTAATTTTTCTATACATTTCTGCACTTTGATTAATAATATTTTCAGAAATTGATATATCATTAAAATACTCACTATTAGCAACTCAAAGTCTTAATATATCAGCACCAAATCTGTCAATAATAACCATAGGATCTATACCATTACCTAATGATTTAGACATTTTTCTCCCTTTTTCATCAGTTAAAAATCCATGTGATACTAATGCTTTATAAGGAGCTTTATTAATATAAGCAACAGCATTTATTAATGATGAATTAAATCATCCTCTATATTGATCACTACCTTCTAAATATAAATCAAATGGTGGTTTAATACCATCTATATCCACAGCTATAAATGAAGATCCTGAATCAAATCAAACATCCATAATATCATTTTCTTTTTGTCAATTTAAATTACGATATTTTTCAGGCAATAATTCATCCACAGATTTTTTATATCAAGCATCTGTTCCAAATTCTTCAATAATATTTATAACATAGTTAAATATTTCATCATTTAAAATAGGTTCTTTATTTTCATTATAAAAAACTATAATTGGAACACCTCATGCTCTTTGACGAGATATTGTTCAATCATCTCTATTTTCAATCATCTTTGAGATTCTTTCATGTCCTCAATTAGAATAAAACTTAACATCATTTAATGATTTTAAAATATCATTTTTAATTTTATCAATAGATACAAATCATTGTGGAGTACCTCTAAAAATAATAGGTTTTTTAGTTCTTCAATCATGAGGATATGAGTGTTTAACAAATTGTAATTTTATTAATAAATTATTATTTTCTAAAAACATTCCAATTGATTTATTAGCATCTTCATAAAATAAACCTTTATATTCTTTAATAAAATCATTAATTGTCCCATCATCATTAATATGCATAATCATATTTAATTTATTCTTTTTACCTATGATGAAATCATCTTCACCAAATAATGGTGCTATATGAACAAGACCAGTTCCTGCATCTAAAGTTACATGATGTCCTTCAACAACTGGACTTATATTACCATTAATTGGAGAAATATATTTAGTACCTATTAATTCTTTTCCCTTAATTTTTTTGATAATTTCATAATTTTCTCAACCTCAATCTTGCATTAATTGAGATACTAAATTTGTTGCTATTAAATGATTTTCATTATTAAATCTAACAATTGAATAGTCAAAATCAACATTAATAGCTATCCCACTATTTGCAATTAAAGTTCATGGTGTTGTAGTTCATATTACTAAATAATCATTAGGTGATAAAAGATTAGATTCAATCACTTTAAATTTTACAAAAATAGATGGTGAACGGTGTTCTTGATATTCAACTTCAGCTTCGGCTAAAGCTGATTGGGAAGTTGGTGATCAATAAACAGGTTTTAATCCTTTGTAAACTAATCCTTTTTTATATAAAGAATAAAACAATTTCAATTGTTCAACTTCATAGGTTTTATCTAAAGTTTTATATATTTCATTAAAATCAGATAATAACTGCATTTTTTGAAATTGTTGTTTTTGAATATCAATTTGTTTCAATGCATACTGAGCAGCTTTTTTTCTTAACTCTACAATAGAAATATCCTTATGATTTAATTTCATTTCAGATAAAATTTTATTTTCTATTGGTAGTCCATGAGTATCTCATCCAGGAACATAAGGGGAATAAAATCCACATAATGATTTATACCTTATAACAATATCTTTTAAAATTTTGTTTAATGCATGACCAGCATGTAATGATCCATTGGCATAAGGTGGACCATCATGCAAAATAAAAGAATTATTTTTCTTATTTTTATCTAATACTTTTTGATATATTTTATTTTCCAATCAAAATTTATTAAATTGTGGCTCTTTTATGTTTAAATTACCTTTCATTGAAAAGTCAGTTTGAGGCATATTTAATGTTGATTTATAATCTTTGTTTTCCATAATTATTATTTTTTAATTCTTTTTAAGTTAATTTTATAATAAAAT
>CASDWL010000030.1 GCA_949284615.1 uncultured Mycoplasma sp. | reverse complement strand
GCAAGGATGGCAACTGCTAGTGGAAGAAAAGTTCTTGCTAATCGTCGTGCAAAAGGAAGAACTCATTTAACTGTATCAAGTCACTAATGAAAAAAGAAAATATTCTAAGAAAAAATTTAGAATTTCAAAAAATAATTAATAAAAAGCAACAATTTATTAACAAATTTTTGATCATTTATTATGTTAAAAGTGATCATTTTGAAATAGGAATTTCTATCCCTAAAAAATTTATTAATGCAGTTAAAAGAAATTTTATTAAAAGACAAATTAAATGAATCTTAGATACATGTATTGATTATAAAAATATCAAATATAAATTGGTATTAATTGTTAGAAAAGAATATATTAATTTGACAATTGATGAAAAAAAAGAACAAGTTATAAAAATGTTTAAAAAATTTAATTAAATTCTAGGAAATTAATAAAAGTGAAAAAATCAAATGATAAAAACAAAAATGATAATAATAATAAATCAAAATTAAATAATGATTCTTTTTCTTCTACAAAAAATAAAAGATCAGATAAATTTGATTCAATATTAAATCAATCATCTAAACCAAATGCTATCAATTTCAAGAACATTTCTCCTAAAGAGAGAATAAGAAAAATTTGAAAGTGAATTTCAATTGCTATTTATTTATTTTTAGCAGGTCTTGGTGTTACAGGTTTTATTCAATCATGTGTTTTAAGAACGAGTTCTACAGTAGGGGCTGGTGTTGAATTATATAATTCAAAAGATGATATTGCTCCATATGTTAATACATACCAATTAATTGAAGTTCCAAAAAATGAATATGAGTACGATGCCAATGGAAAAATTGTAATTGATGAAAATGGTAATTATAAAACTAAAGAAATTATTACATATGAGTTAGTAAAAGTAGAAAATGCCAACTATTTAGCGCCTAAAGATAATATTAATGCTATCAAAGAACAATTGTTAAGAGATTATGGTCAAGATGTTGCTAATCTTTATGGTGCTTATGATAATTTTTCATCAACAATTAGAATTATTGATGTAAATGGTAATGATATTACAAATAATACTATTACAACATGATCTAATAAAGGTTTAATCCAAGGTGAAAATGGATATATTTTTATTAATGATAAAATATTAAATTATTTAAATCAAGAAGGTATGTCATATCAACCTCAAAACAATTTATATGACATTAATTTATTTGTTGTAGCAAGACCTGAAAATATTGAATCATTAACAAATGAACAAAAAGATATATATGGTTTAGGTTCAACAAATATTGCAAATTCTTTTGATGCTTATGAAAATATCAATGGAATATGGAATAAAGTTGAAATGATTGGTAATCAATATGTAACCAAAGATGTTAATGCTGATGGTATTATTGATTCAGATACATATGTAGAAATAACAGACATTGATAGAATTAATGGATTTAAATATCTTTTAAATGCTGAAGTAGCTACATTAAGTGCAAGTGAAACAGGTTTACTAAACTCAGAAAAATTTGCTAGAGATTATTATCAAACAATGAATAATTTAGTTGTTAAAATGCCTCAAATGCTAGATTTTTATAATATAGTATTAAAAAACGCAAATTCTAATTTAACACTAAATGAAATATATAATCTTTTATCAAAACAAAACTTATCTTCTATTTTATCTACAAAAGAAGTAAGAAATAATAATGGAATTGATCAAAGAGCTTTTGATGAAAGTAAATTACTAACTATTCAACAAAAAAATGCTATATTGACTTATCAAAATGAAATGACATCTTTAATGTCTCAGTTAGGTTTTGGTATAAGAACTCAAGTATATTCTGATGAGTCATCAGATAATTATGTTTCAACATATAATCAACCATTTACTATTGAATTTCAACCTGCAATAAATGATAAAAGGAATTTAATTATTGGAACAGGATCAGCAGCTCAGAAACCAATTTATTCATGAGGTGGAGCTTGAGGATTAGGGCCATTTTATGGATTAGTTGTTTGACCATTATCATATGTTATTAATGGAATGACCACAGGTCTTGGTTCATTAAATGGTTGAGGTGGTGTTATAGCTATTGTTGTTGCTATTATATTAACAAGAATTATTGTTACATTATTTACTTACAAAACTTTATTTTCATCTCATAAGCAACAACAATTAAATCCGAAAAAAGCTAAAATTGATGCTAAATATGCTCCATTCAAAGGTAATCGAGAAATGGAGCAAAGAAAAAGACAAGAGATTGCAAAGCTATATAAATCTAATAATGTTTCAATGATTGATCCTTTAAAAGCTTTATGTATATCAATGCCAATTTTCTTTGCTGTTTGGCGGGTGGTTCAAGGAATACCTGATATTAAATCTACAACATGATTAGGAATTCAGTTTTCTTTAACCTCATGAAAAGAGTTGTTGAATGGTGCCTGGCAATATTTACCGTTATTATTAATGGCAGCAGGGGTTCAAGCATTATCTCATTATCTACCAAGATTGTTAAATAGGAAAAGAATGAGTGAACGTTCCAATAAAGCAGAGCAACAAGCATTAAAACAAGCTAATAAAACACAAAATATTATTATGATAGTGTTTGTTGTAATTTCTATTTTATTTGAAGCTGGGGTTCAGATTTATTGAATTATAGGTGGTTTATGACAAATCATGCAAGTATTAATTGTTCATCATATAGTAAAAGGAGAATGGTATAGAACAAAAGGATATAAATATTTATAATATTATATTGTTCAAACTTTGCAAACAAGCTAATTTTTAATAATGAAAATCATAATTAAATCTTGATTATGATTTTTTTATTTTTGAATCTTATTTATAAAGAAAAATTAATATACATTATCACACCAAAATGCGAAGAGCAATTAGAAGGATTGGATGAATGTTAAAGTCTACTAATATACATTAATACTTTTTTATAAATAGAATTTATAACAAATTTTTATCACTTTCATATTTGATAATATATTAACCATCTTGACAATCTCTTAAATAAATAACATTTAAATGATTATTTAATCTTAATATTTAGTTTTTAATATATTAAATTATATGAATGAATTAAAAATATTATAAGTATAATAGAAAGATTTGCTTTCCATTATATTAGTTGTGATTTTAGATTATAAAATAGTTTAATAAATAATACAAATTTATCTATTTTGGTCCATCAATAGATCTTTTTCTTAATGTAAAAGATCAAAAACTAAATTGTTGAGGTTTTTCATCAAAAATTGTTTGATTATTTTTTTTCATGATTATTCTTATTTCACTATTTGTGCTTGGATATGCTAATCTAAATAATCCTTCTTGATACAAAGGATCTTTTGGATTAAATAAATCTGTTGCACATGAATTTCTAAAATTTCACCATCATGAATAAGCTATTGATCCTAATTCTCAACCTGAAGCATAAAGAGATGGTGTATATCTGTCTCCTGAATAATCAATTTCAATAGTTATTTTATCTCCTGCTTTAACATCAATGTATTTTCTATGATATGAACCATAAGAAATCAGATATCAGGGAACTTTTGATCTTGTTTCCTTTATTATTCCCTCGGCTATTGCATGAGCTTGAGAATTTCGTTTTTCATTAGCTATATAATAATTAATCTCTGAAAAATTATCACTAAAAAATTGATACATTTGAAATCTTACCATATACATCATATCTTGTTTATATGTTTCTCAACTCATATTAGCTATAGTGTTTTCGAAATTAACTTTATAGTCATATTCAATATCGCTAATTAAGAATCTTTCTAATTTACCTTTATATGATGTTGCTCCATTTGGAGTAGTTAATTTATTATTGTCTTGTCTATCTAATTCACCAATCAAAGAATTATCGTTTAAGAATCCATTAATTATTATTTCTTTTTCTGCTCTATTATTTGAGTATTTATCAACTATTAAAACATTAAATTTAAGCTCATTAGGTTTTAGAAAATTAAATGTTCATTATTATAATTAATGGCTATCAAATAGTCATTTAAGGATACTCCAAGTATTTCTTTTAATTGTTGAGTGTTTATCTCAAAATAATCATTGATAGAATTCAAATTATTTTTTGTAGATTTATAAAAATTTTTAGCTGTTATATTCTTATAATTATCATTTTTAGCTAATATATTAACATTATCTTTAATTATATCAATAATGCTATTTGTAGTAGTATATGTTAATTTTACTAAT
>CASDWL010000029.1 GCA_949284615.1 uncultured Mycoplasma sp. | reverse complement strand
ATTCTATTATTGTTATGTTTTCAAGTAATGATTCATATAAAAAATTATCTAAAACTAGAAGAAATTTAGAAAACAAATTAAAAAGATCTGCAAAAAAATCTAATATTAACAATTATTATTTAAGTTGTGGCTTTGTAGAATGTGAAAATGATATTGATGAAAATAATTTTTCAAAAATAATGACTAGAATTTCATTTGTATTGGTTAAATCAAAAATTATGAATAAACCATTTTATTTTAACCAAAAAAATATTACATTTAATGAGTTTGAAGAATTTAAAGACAAAATTATGAGTATTCATAATATGATTGAATCAAATAATATTAAATATGAAAAAATTCCAATAACTTCATTGAAAACAAAAAGAAATATGTTTAATTTATATATTCCTCAATTTACATTGGAAAATTATTTTTGAAATGATTACATTATTAAAATGAATGATTTTGACAAAAAAATTAGAGAGAAATTCACTTCATATATTTTGACTAATAATGAATTATTAATAGATAAAAAAATTGTTATAAGTATTAATGATTATCAAATAGAGGAAATATTTGATTTAATGAAGACAAGAAAAAATATAATATTTTTGATTAATCAAGTTAAATACAAAAAAGTTATGGAATTTATTAATTTAATAAAAATTCTTGAATTATCAGAAGTAAAATATGGGTTAGTATTTGAAGAATTAAATTCTAAAGTTATTTCAATTCTTGCTAATGTTAAACCTAAATTAATAGTATTATCAGAAAAATTTAATGTTAATTTCAATAATGATGATATTAATAATAAATTAAGATTAATTGATGCTATTATAACTACTGAAAGATTGGGTATTATGCTAATGTTTATAAATTTAAGTAATGAAGACAAAAAAGAAGTTGCCATATTATCAAAATATGACAAATTATTTGTAAATATTTATGATGAAAATATTTTTATTTAAAAATCTTTTTGCTTTTAGAAAATTTAGATAATTTAGGTACTTGATTAGTTCATTTTTTAAATTGTTTTACAGTTGAATAAATTATATGATTTTCATTTAATTCAAAAAAATCAATATAAGCATTAGATTTTTTTTGTTCTTCTAAATAAGAAAGTTCAAAATTAGATGATTCAAATTTAACATTAGCATTAGAAATTTTGGGAGCAGATTTGAATAAGTTAATAGTATAAGGGTGAACTGGATTTTTATAAACCTCATTAGTTTTACCGAATTCAACAATTTTGCCTAAATGCATTATTAATATTTTGTCTGCAATATATTCAACCATAGATAAATCGTGTGCAATGAAAATTAATGATACATTTTTTTTGACACAAAGATCTTTTAAAATATTTACAATTTGAGCTTGAATAGAGACATCTAAAGAAGCAATAGGCTCATCAGCTATTATAATTTTTGGATTAGAAATAAGAGCTCTTGCTATGACAATTCTTTGTCTTTGTCCTCCTGAAAATTCATGAGGATATCTTCAAGCAAATTGTCTTAATAAACCAACTTCTTCTAGAGAATGATAAATTTTCTCATTCATCAATATTTTCTTAATATAATACTTTGATTTATAACTTTTTTCAATACCTAGTAAATGTTTTAATTTAAAGAAATCTTTCTTTAAATTAATTTTTTCAATATTGAATGATTCTAAAGTTTCATTTTTCAATTTGACTCTATTTTTATAAATATTTAATTGATTTTCAATATATTTTTTATTGTTATTTTTTCTAGAAAGATAATTATTTAATCCATCTAAAAATAATTCATGCTTTTCATTAAATTTTTGATCTAACAATTTTATTTCTTCTCTAATGTTTTCTAACTCATTTGATTTTTTATTTATTTTTTCATTATATTTTTGTATCTTAATTTCAACAGATTTTGCAAATTCAGATCTTTCATTTTCAAATTGTATTTGTAACTCTTCATATTCTTTTTTTAGAATTGCTATTTTTTCATTATTTTCATCGCTTGAGTTATTTTTATTTTCTTTTATTTCAAATTTAATTTTTTCTATTTTATTTTCACATTTTTTGATTTGTTCATTTAATTTATTTTTGTTTTCTTGTGAAGTTAAAATATATGTATTGAAATCAAAATTAAATGAAGATTTAATTTCTTTTTTAAATTCACTTGAATATTTTTTTATTGATGTTGCCTTTCAATATTTTTTAATATCACTTATATATTGATCTTTATATTGTTTAAAATTATTTATTAATTCATCAATGCCATCTGGTGTCAGAAATATGATATTCATTTTATTTTTTTTCAGCAAATCATACATTCTTTTTGCTATTAAACTATAAATAATCTCGTTATTATAATTATTAAATTCAATTTGGTTTTTTGCCTGTTCTAAATGAGATATATAACTATTTTTAAATTCTTGAATATAAGAAATGATGATATTATAATTGTTTGAAATATCATTATTTTTTATTTCTTTTAATTGATTTAATTTATTATTTAATTTATTTAATTCTTGATTTAATTCAATTTCAATTGGGGTTTTTTTAGCATCTTCAATAGCTTTTAAATATTCTTTTTTCTTTTCTTTTAATTTTTGTTCAATTATAAGAATAGAATCATCTCTAAATTCCTTTTGATGCTCAAAATAAATACTTAATATTTTTGAATTATTTTCAAACATCTTTGAAATGATATTAGTATCTTTTTCTTGGATTGAAAGTTTAAAAGAAAAATATTGATTAAAATCATTTTCTATATCTTCATATTGAAATTTAATTCTTTCAAAAATATTTTTTCATTCTTTTATAAAACTCTTTGCTTCATCAAGATGATATGAAATAGTAGCATATTCTATTTCTTTTATTTTTCATAAAAATGTATATTTAAAAATATTTATAATGTCATTTCAATCTTTAAAAAAATCATTATATTCATTTTTCATTATTTTATTAACAATTAATGGTTCTTTTAAAATTGAATATATATTTTGTTGTCCATTCAATGATGCATGAGGATCTTGAAAAATCATTTGCATGTTTTGATGTAAGAAAATCTTTTTCTTTTTAGTTAACTTCTTCCCGCTTATTATTTGATTATTTAAACTAACAAATCCTGAATATTTTTCATATAGTCTAATTAAACATCTACCTACTGTTGTTTTACCTGACCCTGATTCTCCTATTAGACCAACAATTTCACCTTTTTTAACATCAAAAGAAACATCATCTATAGCTTTAATAACTCCACTTGGGGTATCAAAATATTTTTTAACATTTCTTACTTTTAAAAGAATTTCTTTACTATTATTTGACATTGAAAACCTTTCTAAAAAAATCTATTCTTCTCTTTAATTGTTCAGATAATTTTACTTTAGGAGCTCTAGGGTCTAATAATCAAGTTGCAGCATAATGAGTATCACTTATTTTAAATAAATTAGGTTCTTTTTTAAAATCTATTTCCATTGCATATTGATTTCTAGGTGCAAATGCATCACCAACACCTAAATTAGACATATCAGGAGGAGTTCCTGGAATACTATAAAGTGTTTCATTTTTATCTTCAGGGATAGAGGTAATTAATGCTCATGTATATGGGTGAGCAGGATTAGTAAAAATATCAATTTTTGTTCCTTTTTCTACTACTTTACCTGCATACATAACATAAATATAGTCACAAAATTTAGCAATAACTGATATATTGTGTGATATGAAAATAATAGAAACATTATAATCATTTTTAATTTCTTCAAATAAAGCTAAAACAGACGCTTGAACTGTTGGATCCAAAGCTGTTGTAGGTTCATCGGCAATAATTAAATCAGGACAAGCAGCAACAACCATGGCTATAACAACTCTTTGTTTCATTCCACCACTAAATGTATGGGGATATTGATTTATTTTATCTTTTGCATTTCTAATACCAAATTTTTCTAATAATTCAATTAAATATTGAACCTTTTCTTCTTTATTTTTAAATCTAGGATCATTTTTTAAGACGTCTAATAATTGTTTTTTGATTGTTCTTGTTGGATTTAATGAAGTTAAGGGATCTTGGGGAATATATCCAATTTTTTTACCTCTAATATTAATCCATTCATTTTTTCTCAAATTATTTAAATTTATTTCTTCTATTTCATCACTATTATAATTTTTTTTAGAATATAATTTCATAGCATCTGCTTCTGTAATATCAAATTCATTGATATTTAAAAGGGATTTTGAAGTAACTGATTTACCTGATCCTGATTCACCTACAAGACCAATAATCTGTTTTCTTTTTATTTTTAAATCTATTCCTCTAACAATTTTTATAATTTTATTTTTTCCTGTTTTAAAACTAACTTGTAAGTTTTTTACATAAAGTAATAAATCGTTTTGGTCTATGTTATTCATTATTTACCTCTTTCTACTTTAGGATCTAAAGCATCATGTAATCCATTAGCTATAAATTGAGCTGATAAAGAAAATGATAATAGGATTATAGAAGGCAACAAAAGACCTCAAAAATTTAAGTCTAGTATAGGAATTGATTCTTTTAGTAAAGTTCCTAGATTAGGATCATCAGAAGAATCTAAGAATCCTAAAAACACTAGTGAAGAAATAGATAAAATTACAAGCACTATTCTTCTAACATAATTAGTAGAAATTTTTCCTATAATCATTGGTAACCCATGAACAAATATTTGTCTTTTTGTTGAACAACCAATAGCTTTTGCAGCTAATATAAATTCTTGGTCTTTTACTGTTATCATTCATAATCTAGTAGTGTTAACCATATACACTCAACCAATTGATATCAAGATAAAATACAATGAAAATGGATTGATATTACCTCTTCCAACGATTGTCATAAGCATCAAGAATCAAACTAATGTTGGAATATTAATGATAATATCAATAATTCTAGATA
This sequence comes from uncultured Mycoplasma sp., assembly GCA_949284615.1. Lineage (GTDB taxonomy): Bacteria > Bacillota_I > Bacilli_A > Mycoplasmatales > Metamycoplasmataceae > UBA710. Next base: position 5,759 of record CASDWL010000029.1, on the reverse strand, counting down.
ATATTGTATCAATTCATGTTCCTGCATAAAATCCTAATATACATCCTACAGTGATTCCAATTATTGCATCAGTGGTTGCGACAAGAAAAGCTAATGTAATACTATCTCTTGCAGCAGTTCATGTTCTAGTTCAAATATCAACACCCTGCATATTAGTTCCTAGTAATGAATTGATTTGACCTTGCCCTGAATATATAGAAATAAATAAGTATTTATCATAGGTAACTAGAAAATTATTATTGATTTCCACAGGACCTTCAATTAATATATTAGCATCTGGATTTGCATCAATCACATTTTTTAGAGTTTCTCATTTTTGTGCATCTAATGATTCAGTGACAATAGGATTATATGAAGGAGGTAATTGAACTAATCAAATGTTATTTACATTAGAAATAGGACTAGTAGCACTAAAAGGACTAGTTAATGGAAATATAATACATAATAATGAAATAATAATAATTAAAATTAAAGAACCTAATGCTACATAATTTTTACAAAATCTTTTTATAACATCAATAATTAAATTATGTGGCTTACCTACTAATGTTGTTTGGTGTTTTCCAATGTCATTAACATCAATGAATTTAAATAATGTATCATCAAGTTCCACATTCAATGTTTTATCTATTTCAATTTTTTTATTTTTATTTAAATCCAAACTCATTTATACCTCCTTTCCTTGTTGTTTTTTACTGCTTAAAGAATTTTTATAATTTTTATTTCTTTTAATATAGTTTTTTATATTTTTAATTATTGACATTTTATTATCTTCAAAATATTTAATTTTTGGATCTATAAAGATGTATGAAATATCTAAAATAATTTGTCCACACATTGATAAAGAAGCTATAAAAAATATTGAAAACATAACAATGTTAATTTCTCCATTAGGAAAAGCTTGCATGATTGCAGTTGAAGCTCCTGGAACTCCAAAAAATTGTTCAATAATAATATTACCTAATAATAAAGCAATGAATGATGGTACTATATATGAAATCAATGGAATTAAAATATTTCTAATAATATGTTTTCAAAATATTTCTCATTGAGTTAAACCTTTTGCTTTAGCAATTAAAATATGATTAGATGTTAAAATTGTCACTATTTGATTTCTTACTAAAATAGCATATCCTGCGAGAGATCCTAAAGTAACTGTAATAATTGGTAACACTAATGATTTAATTGTTAATCCTCAACCTTGAACATCTGGATAAACAAACTGAGATAATATTATCCCATTACTTGAATTAGCAATTAATAGTATGATAGGAGCAATAACAAATGAAGGTAAACCTATAAAAATAACAACAAATAAATTAATTAAAATATCAATTCATTTTCCTCTATTATATCCAGCTACAACACCTAGAATAGTTCCTAAAAGTACTGAAATAACAAATGAAGGAATTGTTATACACATTGTTCATGATAAAGGTTTAAAAAAGAAATCGGGGATATTATCAAATCCATTATCGGTTGCATAAATAGGCCCAAAATCTCCTCTAAAAAAATTTGACAAATAAATTCCATATCTTACAATAACAGGTTTATTAAATCCATTTGATTCCATCCAATTTTGGTAATCATTAGGATCCCCTTGATAAGGAGTATCTGCAAATGAGGCTGTTAATAAATATACTATTGTTATCAATAGGAACAAACTTATTATTGCTAGAAAAATCCTCTTAAGTATATATTTTCACATTATTCTTTAACCTCATATTGAAAATTAGAATATAAATTAATTCCATATTTAGAAAGAGGTATTTGATATTCTTTTAAATATAGAACATAATTTACTTCTGTTAATTTATCTATTGATGTTTCAGTATCAATAGAAACACCTTTAATTGAATTGATTTCTTTAACTAATTCTGTTCATTTTTGACCCTTTGCAACTTCATCTAAACTACTATCTTTTTCTCATGATGCATCAGATTCAAAAGTTTTTAATAAAACCGGAATAAGGTCAATAGGTTTTACCATATTTGGATTTTTAGTTGCATCATTAAAAAATGCAACAATATTGTTCATATCTTTGTTTGAAATTAAATCTCAATTTTCAACTTTCATACTTGCATCTGCATTAGGTCCTAATTTTGCATTAATTGACATTGCAATAAATTTTGCTAATTCAGTGAATAAAGGGAATTGTTTTTGTAATGAAGTTATTTCTTCTCTAGATAAACGACCATTAGTAAATAGACTATCATCATTACTTGAAGGTTCTTTTGAAAAAATGGCAATTGCACCCATTAAATTAGTTCCACTACCTTCAGAAAAGAATCCAGCAATATAAGAACCTATACCTTCATAATCATAAGATCACAAGTTTGCATTATAAGCTCCTCTCCTTTGATTAATTGAATTTAACATTTCATTTCTAGATGTTGGTTTGTAAAATGATGCCTTAATTCTTGGGTCCAAGTTATTTATAACATTATTTACAATATATTCTGTTGCTTTACATTTTGTTTCATCTTGATCTGCAAAAGAATATGGTATTTGTCATTCAATTAATTGATCATTTGATAAATTATTTTCTTTGTAAAATTGATCTAAAAGATCTTTCATTGATTCTTGTATTTGTTTGTATTGAGGTGAAATAGATAAGTATAGTTGCATATTTTGACTTGCACCTTCTCCATATTTTTGATCTAATTCTTCACCTGTCATTCTTGATAGTTCTATCATTTCTGTTAAAGTTACAGTTTGTTGCACATTATTTTTGTCTAAGTAATATAGATCATTAATCCCTTTTTCATTAAAATAAGCAGGATTTTTAGAAAAAGGATCAGTTGATGAGAATCTAGCATCTTGTGCAGCTCCACTTAATCAAGCATCTCTTGTTCCACCATAAGCTGTTTGAATATATTGATTTCAATTAATTGATGCTTGGATTAAATTTCTAAATTTTAATCCAATACCACCAAAAAAATTATTTGATACTTGTGCAGTACCATTTTTTAATTCTTCAAGTGAACAACCATAAACTAATTTTGCATATAAATCATTAAATGTATAGTCTTGTACACCATTAATTGGAAATGCTTGTCATACGGTTCTTGAATTTAACTTTGATATATTAATATTTTTAGTAGCTCTTAAACCATTTTGTTCTGAATTTTGAATTAATAATTCTTGATTTAAAACACTTCCATATAATTGTTGTTTTTGAGTATCTGAAATTAATGAATAATCTATTTCACTAACTGTTCCCGCTAAAAAAGAATTGAATGTTTGATTAATAAAAGTTGAACTATCAATTCCACCTGTATATTCTAAAATTACTCGATTTAAGTTTTTATATTTATGTTGAGTTCCAGTATTTTCATCATAAATTACATAACCTTCTTCAACATTTTTTACTCATTCAATATCTGGATGATATTTATTATATTCATAAATTTCTCTACCACCACTAGAAGATACAGGAATGTAATATGAAGCATATAATGTATTTTCTCTATTTTGTCCATAAGTATAAATACCAAATTCTGCAGCCTCACCTGTAATTTGACCTACTTTAGTATTATTTAAATTTTCATTTTTAGCATACTTTTCTTTTATGTATTGAGAAGGTGCTAAAGAAAAAGTTAGAGAATTTATTAAGTATTTATTGATGATTTCATAATTAGAATAAACGAATGAATTATCTGTATCACTATTTTCATTAAAAATATTAAAAGTAAAAAAATATCCTTCTTTATTTTCATTATTTATAAGAGTATCTATAGCTGTTTCCTTATTATATAAATCATCTTTTTTGATACCAAAAAATTCAAAAAGATATTCATTAGGAAATTTTTGTGTCTCACCAAAAATTTTAGTTGTTTGAGTTTTTTCAATAAAATAACTATCAAGTTCTTTACTTCCTCCATTATTATGACGATAATTACGGTCATACAATAATGTTCTTTTAATTGAATAGAACATATCTTCAGCACATATTTTATATTTTGTTTTATCACCATTGCTATCAACTCAATAAGCATTATCATTAAAAGTAACGCCTAGATTTAGCATCATATAATTATGTTGAGTAGTATCTACAGTTAATCCTTCTGCATTTTCTCCACCTAAATCAATTTTTTCACTTAGATATCCAGAAGACATTATTTTTCCAAATACATTTGGATTATTAATAGATCTATTTAAATTTGATGTTTTAGTTAAAACATATTCAGTATTAGAATTGGGATCAAATAAAGGAACAATTGAATCATCATCACTATCAAAAGTTAATTGAAATACATTATCTTGATTATATGTACCATCAGGATTATAGATATCTTTTTCTTGAACACCAACTTTAACAAAAGTTAAAACAATAGAATCAACTAAACTAAATTTATATGATTCATAAGAAGGTTGTGTAACAACATTATTTACTTGATCATATTTAAAATTTCCTTCACTTTTTAAATGAAGCAATTCATTAATTAACAAGAGAGAAGTTTTACTTGTATTAGTTACATTTCCATATGAATATGATAGATCAAATTTGTATCCTTCATTATTTAAAGATTCATTAATTTTTACACTATAAATTCCTTTCTCTGAAATTCTTTCTAATTTAGAAGAAGAAAAATATAAACCAGCACCTACTGAAATTAATGAAGTGGGGATTAATATCGATGCACCTATAATCAAATATTTTTTTAATATTGGTTTCATACAATCTCCTTTTTAAATCTTTTTTAAATAAAATTACTTAATATCCATTAAAAGTTTTTTTATTAATAAGTGGTAATACAATTTTAATAGCAAATGATATAATGACTAGATTGAATCAGATTTTAATCATTGATGTTGCTAGAGAGGCAATCATAGAAGCTTCAAAATCTAGTTTTAAACCTTTCTCATCAGCATATGCAATAATTGGTATATTGATATATTCTGTAAAAACAACAAATGTTACGATACATACAAATTGTAAAAAGTTATTTTGTTTCATTTTAAATCTTGCAATCAATATAGCTCCTATACTTGTAATTATTCCTATTGCAATTATTGCTATGAAGACTATTTTATTAGTGAAAATATTTAGAAAAGTATTTTTATTAAATGCAGCATCAATATGATCTTGAGGAATAAAATGAATAATAACAGTTAAAACACACATTACAATTAGCAGTAAAGATATACTACTTATTAATCCGAAATTTAGTTGATATTTTTCATTTTTTCATGATTTAATTTTATCATTCTTTAATGTTAATTCATTATATTTTTTCTCTAATTTTAAAAATTTATTGTAATTATCATTTATTAATGATAGTTTCATTTCATGAAAAATCAATGTTAATTTCATATTATTTTTTTTGATTATATTTTTTTGACTTAATTTTTTATAAAAATAATTAAAAAATATTGCTGATAATCCAGGCAACATCCCTGATACCCCCAAAGCAACTGAATATAAAGGAAAATAAAATGCGGGCATAAAAATAAAAGAAATAATGTCTGTTGTAAATCCCGTGATAAATCCAATAACTGGTCCAAAAATAAAACCAATAATTTTAATAGGTAAACCAGCTAAAGATAATTTGAAAGATGGAAAAGAAGTTATAGCAACAAAGCGAGTTCCGATGATAACAAACGAAATAGACATTGCTATCAAAATAGCAATAAAAGCAATTCTTTTAGAATCTCATTTGTTCATAAAGCTCCTAAAATATAGTAATGTATTTCATATTAATAATATTTATTAATACTTTTAATTAATTATATATGATAAATTTTGAAAATCATAT
>CASDWL010000028.1 GCA_949284615.1 uncultured Mycoplasma sp. | reverse complement strand
ATAGATAATTATTTATTTAAATAAGTCATTTATTTATTTCATCTATAATCATATTAAAATAAGATTTATTTCCTGCAGTCATTTCTCCGTATACAACATTTTTTAAATTGAAAACAGCTTGGTCATATTCTTGAATATTATTTGATGTTTTTGCAACATCATAAGCTTTTAGTGCAACTTCATCTACATTGTTTCTTAATAATGTTTTTTGTGATTCAGCATCAGTTCCAGTAAAAAATTTTTTTTCAGTTTCCAAAACAATTTGATCAAATTTTTTAGCATCATCACTATTTGATAATGTTGATGCCGATGCTCCAACAAAACCTAGTTCAATTCCGCCATTAACTGACATATTTTCTACTTTGTTTAGTTCTTTAGATGTATCGCTTATAACAATTTGTTCAATCACATCTTCCTGGAAATTTATTTTTCATGATATATCAGTAGAATTTGGATATAAATCTGGATCATTTAATGTTTGACTTATCCCCATTAAAAAACATAATGCTTTAAATGTAGCAATACCTATTCTTTTTTCAGAAGAAGTAATAAAATATGATTCATAAGTTTTCCCATATGAAATGGCCATATTAGAATCCACACCTACTACCCATTGTTCTTTATTATTGCCTTCTTTAATAATATTAGCTGCTGTTCTACTTCAATCGCCAGCTACCGGCATTATAATTGTGGGGGCATTTTCTTTAAAAATTTGAGTTCCACCACCTTTTATTGATAAAGTAAAATCATTCCTTGTTAATGGATTATTATCTATATATGTAGTTTCTAAAAATACTTTAGAATCATCTTTGTAAATATTATGTGATACTTTTGTGTCATTGGTTAATTGTTCGTCATTTCAAGTTCTAATACCTTCAACAAATCCATAATTAAAATTGGTAGATCCTGAAGCATCTGCACCTGCTGAATTATTTAATATTCTTTTGTGTTTATTTTCTTCACCAGGATATTTTTCTGCTAAAAATTTAGAAACAGAATAACCTATTAAAAATGATGATTCTTGGGTTTTGAAATTTAATGATATTCCAGTGCCTCATGGAATTGATTCACCATTTTCATTTACATCACATAAATATTTATTAACATCCCAATCAATTGATATTACTTTAATTTTATTTTCATAGAATTTATTTCTATAAAAAGGGATCTTTATTCATTCTGCAAAAAATTGTTCCTGAGATCATCCAGTAAGTATTCAAATTTTATAATTTTTATTTAAAGCATCAGAATATGCTTGAAACATTTCAGCAGGAGATGGAGTTTTGGTCTCTTTATATGTACTTGTTTTTATATCAGCAAGCTTGGAAAAAGATGAAATAGCTTCTCAAGTCATTTGATTAAATGAATTATCATTTACTTTTCCGGCAGCCGTGATTTGAATAATGGGGTTTTCATTAATATAATCTTTTATTTGTTTGGTTGTTTCATCGTTTCTATTCAATAAATCATATATTTTTATTTGTTCTTCTTTAAATGTATCATTAATGTTGGAAATATCACTAGAAGCATATATTTCATCACTTTTACATGATATCGAAAGTATTGGTAAAACTAGAATAGATGCATTTAAACTAATTAAAAAAAAATTACTTTTTTTCATAATGAACCCTCACTCAACCTTTTGTCTTTATTTATTATTAAATAAATAATTAATCTTTATTAAGTTATTTGTTATTTTTTTTTAACAAATTAACGTTTAGATTTATCATAAGGTTCTCCAAGAGCTTTTGGTGGTTCTGACGTTTTAGACATTTTTTTAATCATTTTAGATAAAAACTTTGAAATAGGTTTTGAAAATAGGATCATAATGACTAATGTAAATAGATATGGCAACATCATTAAGATTGGTTGAATAGAACTTCCATTACTAAATAAATTGGTTGCTTGTTGACCTAAAGCGAATAATAAACTAAATACTATTGATATTAAAGCTGATAATAAAACTTTTCATCTACTTATTAAGACTATTGCAATTGCCAAAAATCCTAAACCTTCAACAGTTACTTGAGATTTAAATGCAGAACCTGATGAAAATTCAGATATATAGATTGCTCCAGCTATACCCGCTAAAACTCCAGATATGATGATAGCTTTTCATTTCATACTATCAACATTTATTCCGGCAGAATCAGCTGCTTGAGGATTTTCACCCACTGATTTAAATCTTAACCCTCATTTAGTAAAAGATAATAAAACAAAAGAAATAATAATTGCTAATATAGTAACAAACATTTTTAATGAAAAAAATGATATTGGTTCATTATTTGCTGAATTACCTAATTCTAATCTACCAATATTGTATGGCATGCTGTTTGCTTCACCAAATAGATATAAAATAATTAATGTAAATGCAGGGGCTAAAATATTTAAAGCAATCCCCGAAATTATTTGATTACCCTTTAATTTAATGGAAATAAATCCATGGAGTAAAGAAAATAATATCCCGCCTATTGCTGCAAAAATATAAAGAATAATGTTTAATCATGGACTTTGTTGTTCTTGTGATCCTGGTGCTATCAAGTGGGCAAAAATCATATAAATTGTGGCTCCAAAAACCATCACTCCATTTACCCCTAAATTAATTATTCCAGCTCTTTCAGTAAAAATAATAGAAATTGCTGCCAAAGATAGAACACAAAAATAGGGAAATATAGTTGTTAATAAAGCATTCATTATTTACCTCCCATCTTATCTTTGTTTCTTTCTTTTTGTTCTTTTATAGCTAATTCCTTAGTGCTATCTTCAATTTTTTCTTGAATAACATTTTTATGTTTAGTTATTAATTTAACTTTCAATGTATTAAATTCTTGTTTTCATGATTGCAATTTTTCTTTTCTTTTAGCTTTTATTTGATATTTATCAAAGTAATGTTCTTCAGCTAATAAGATATCTTTTTCTTTTTTTAATTTACTTATTAAATCTAAATATTCTATTTGTTTCTTTTTGTCTAGATTTTTGAAAATAATTTTAGTATTAGGTTGGGCTAATAATCTTTCTTCTTCTCTTTGTTTTGTTTTCATGTGTTTATGAATATCTCTTCATACTCCATGATTAGATTTTCATAATTTCCATAATTCCTTCTTTTCTGTGAATCATGAAAAAGTATAATAAGTTAAATGTTCTTTTCAATTTCTTCAATATACTTTTCGATATTCAGGATATCTAATAAGAATAATAAAGTTTTTAGTTCATTGATAAGGTAGAAATTTAGAAAATACAAAAGCAAGAGCTGCTGAATAAATAAATATTCCTGAAATAATATCTGTCATCTCATTTGGTAATGCAGGAAATGATGTTGCTGTTTGAGATCCGACAGAAATTACTGAAAATATAAATGAAGAGAAAATAATAGCAATTGGGTTATCAAATACAATTAATGATATAGCAATAGCATTAAAACCAATATATAATGGACCACTAGAAATTGATATATCAATTACTCCTTGTTGAACTGAAAAATATCAAACAAACCCTGCTAATCCACTTAATACCCCACTTATGGCCATAGTACTTAAAATTAAATGTTTTTTATTTGTACCTGAATAATCAGCTGCTGTTGAACTTAAACCTACCATTTGAATTTTGTATCCAAATTTAGTAAATCTAATTACTGTTCAAATGATTATAGTAATTAATAAAGCACCTACAATTAATAATCAAGATCATCCTGATTTAAATCATGTATCAATAAAATAAAATTCTGGAACTTGGTTAAATTGAATATATCCTTCTGTTTTACCATATCCCATTAACTCACTTGTGGTTAAATTGAATCCATTATTTAAAGATGGGTCTTGATATAAACCAACAACATATCTAATTACAAAAAATACAATTCAATTTAACATAATTGAAGAAACTACTTCATTAACATTTAAATATGCTTTCAAAATACCTATAATCATTGATATACAAACACTAATCACCATTGAAAGTAAAATAGATAAAATTATGGTTGCATGAGTTATTTGAGTCATTGTAGCTAGATCTTTTCTAATTAGTACTAATGTGATGAATCCTGCAGACATCATTTGCCCAGCAACACCTATATTAAATATTCCGGCTTTAAAACAAATTGCTATTGCTAATCCAGCTAAAATAAATGTAACTAATGTGGGTATGAAAATATTAGAGACATTTGCATCTTGAAAAAATGAAAATATAACAGAAAAAGGATTATAACCAAAAAATGAAATAATTAAAATTGTTATAAATAATCCTAACAAAATAGATCAAATAGAATTATAAATTTTTCTTCTAGTTGAGTAATTATGACTATCAAACAATTTATTCATAAATTTACTTCATAAATTAGTTTGTTGTATTTCATTCTTTGTTATTTCTTTTTGCATATTTATCTCCTTTTAATAGCAATTATTATTTAGCAATTGCTTTACCTGCCATTAGTAATCCAATATCATCTCTTGTAAAATCATCAATAGAACCTTGTCCTATTATTTCACCTTTATTAATAACTGCTATAGTATCAGCTAAAGCTAATACTTCATCTAATTCATATGAAATTAAAAGTATTCCTTTTCCATTTTTCTTATCTTTTAATATTTGATTATGAATATAATTTATTGCCCCTATATCTAATCCTCTTGTAGGTTGAACGATTAAAATAAAATCATGTTCTGACATCAATTCACGTCCTACAACAGCTTTTTGTTGATTTCCTCCTGATAGATTTCTTGTTATTGCATATCCATCATTAGCTCCTCTTATGTCATATTTTTTAATAATTTGTTTACTAAATTCATTTTTATATTTAGAATTTATAAATTTAAAAAATTTATTAATTTTATTAATGAAAGGGTTTTGAAATTCATATGCATAATTATGATCAATTTGTCTAATAATAGAATTATTATTTAATGAAAAATCCAATACTAATCCATGTTTATGGCGATCTGCTGGAATAATTGAAATATATTCATCATTTTTTTTCTTTGTACTATATTTTGTTATATCTTTTTTACCATTTCTATTATTAATGATAATTTGACCCATTTGTGGTTTGCTAATACCTGTTATCAATTCTTCTAATTCTTCTTGTCCATTACCTTCAATACCTGCAATTGCTAAAATTTCACCTTTATGAACGGATAAATTAATATCTTTTAATTTTTTATAAAAAATGTTTTTAAATTCAAAGATAACTTTATTATCAAATTCATGATCTCAATTTTTAGATTCAATGATTGTTCTACCAACCATATCAGATGCTATTTGAGAAGGTTCTACAATAGATAAATTATCATAATGTTTTACAACTTTACCATGTCTTATAATTGTTGCTTCATCCGCAATCTTTTTAACTTCCCATAATTTATGAGAAATAAAAATAATTGTTTTTCCGCTATCTTTTAATTCTTTTATTACTTTTAATAGTTCATCTATTTCTTGTGGTGTTAATACAGCTGTAGGTTCATCAAATATTAAAATATTTGCATCTCTATATAACATTTTCATTATTTCCACTTTTTGTTGTGTTGATACAGATGCTTCTGAAGTTAATTGATCTAAATTGAAATTTAATTTATATTTTTCTTGGAAAGCCTGAATTTTAATTCTAGATTTATTTAAATCTAAAAAATTGCATTTTGTAAATTCAGAACCTAATATTATATTTTGTAAATTTGTATAATTGTCAACTAATTTAAAATGTTGGTGAACCATACCTATTCCAATATCTGATGCTTGATTGGGATCTTTAATAACTACAGGATTACCATCAATTTTTATTGTTCCACTAGTAGGAGTATATAAACCAAATAATATAGACATCAATGTTGATTTTCCAGCTCCATTTTCACCAATTAAAGCATGAACAGTTCCTTTTTTCACTTTTAAAGTTATATCTTTATTGGCATAGAATCCTGCAAATTCTTTAGTAATGTTTAACAATTCTAATTTATACATATTTATTCCCTTCTATTAATTTCAGTAATCATTAGATTAAAGTATTCTTTATTATTAGCATTCATTTCACCATATAAAACATTCGATAAATTAAAAATTGCTTTATTATATTCAGAAATATTATTAGATTCTTTTGCTGCATTATATTGATCTAAAAGATTTTGATCTACATTTCTTAATAAACCGTTTTCCAAATTAAAAAATTTATTTTCGGTTTCTTCAATAATTTGATCAAATCTTTTAGCATCTTCACTATTTGACAATGTTGATGGTGATGCTCCAACAAAACCTAGTTCAATTCCACCATTAACTAACATATTTTCTTCTTTATTTGAAATAGTGTTAACAATTTTATTAGTTTCAGGATCTATAGTTCATGATAATTCTTGAGAGTTAGGATATAACTCAGATATTGATAAAATTTGACTAATTCCTGTTAAAAAACATAATGCTTTATACGTTGCAATTCCAATTCTTTTTTCAGAAGAAGTAATAAAATATGGTTCATACATTGGACCATATGAAATTGCCATATTAGAATCCACACCAACAACTCATTGTTTATCTTTATTTCCTGTTTCTCTAATAATATCTGCAGCTACACTACTTCAATCACCAGCTACCGGCATTACAATAGTAGGAAAATATGTTTCCTTAAATATCTCATTTCCTCCACCTGTTATAGATAAACGAAATTCATTTCTTGTTAATGTATTATTTGCCTCATATGTGGTATCTAAAAAAACTTTAGAATCTTCTTTGTAAACATTTGAATATATTTTCTTATTATTATCAGTTTGGTCATTGTTTCAAGCTCTAATTCCTTCTAAAAATCCATAACAAAAATTAGTTGAACCTGCTGTGTCTGTTCCTGCTGAAGTATTAATCATTTTTTGATTGTTATCAGGATATTTTTCATTTAAAAATTGTGAGATAGCATAACCAATTACAAATGATGATTCTTGAGTTCTAAAATTTAAAGCAATACAAGTTCCGGGTTCTAATTCAGGAATTTGTGTTGCATCTCAATCTATAGAAATTATTTTTACATTCATATCTAAAAATTTCTGTTTATAAAATGGAATTTGAATTCAACTTTGAAAAAATGATGAATGTTGTCATCCTGTTAACACTCAAATTTTATATCCTTTATTTAGAGCATCTGCATATGCTTGATGAATTTCGTTAGTTGACGTTGATTTAGTTTCTTTATAAGAACATATATTTAAATCAAAACCAACATTACGAGAAAATTCAGATATAGCTTCTCAGGTCATTTGATTAAATGAATTATCTGATACTTTACCTCCAGTTGTAATTTGAATTATTTTATTATCTAATAGATATTCTTTTAACAAGTTATTGTTTTGAACTTCATTTTTAATTTGTTCAGTATAATTTGCAAAATATGTTTGAACTTCTGATATATTGGACCTAGCTAAAACATCATCACTTAAACATGATACAGAAGACATAGAAGGGATAATAATACTAATTGATCCAAATAACAAACCAAAAATTCTTCGTTGCTTTATTTTCATAATTTTTATACTTATAAATTATCTATTTAATGAAATTTAAAATAAAATCTATTTGTTATTTTTTTTTAACAAATAAATAAAAATATTTTATTTAAATATGTGAAACTTTATATTATTGTGTGCCTTTTTTCACTGCATCAAATAATAAAATTCCTGTGGCTACAGAAACGTTTAAAGATTGAACTGTCCCTTTCATAGGAATATAAATTAACTCATCACTAGACTTTTTAATAGTAGAACTAATACCTTTAGATTCATTACCAACTACTAGAGCCATGGGAAAATTATAATTTACATCATGATATACTTTCGCCTCTTTAGATAAATATGATGAATATATTCAATAATTATTTTTTTTCAATTTATCTATAGCAACTTGAATAGAAGAAATTTTACAAATTTTCATATTTACAAATCCACCTGAACTAATTTTTAAAACAGTATCATTTATATTTGCAGCTCTTTTATCAGGGATAATGATATAGAAAACTCCTGCAGCATTGGATGTTCTTAAAATAGACCCTAAATTATTAATATCTTCAATATGATCTAGTATTAATATGATAGGCGGACAATCTTTTATAATTTTTTCTAAAGTGTAATAATTAAAATAATCACTTATTTCAGCAATTATTCCTTGATGATTTGAAGAAGATATTAAATCTAAATTAGTTTTATCTAATATTTCATAAGTAATATTTGTGTTTTTTAAAATATCTTCATAATGTCTTGTTGCAAATATTTTTTTTATGTGAATATTGTTATTGATTGCATCTAATACAGAATTTTTACCTACAATATATTTTGAATTTTTTTTATCTTTTTGAAACATATAATAAAAATTAAAAGCAAATTTGTTTTAATGTAAATAATCTATTTTTCTTTTTTAGCTTTTTGCATTGATCTCATGATCGCTTTTATTTGAGCTTCTGATGGTTTTCTTCCCATTTGTAGAAACATTGCTCTAATCATTTTCTCAGTTATAGGAGGATTTTCTTTAATCTGTTTTTCAAACATTCTTTTAGTTAAAAAGAAAGCTAATGCAGCTCCTGCTAATAAACAAACTATACTTAATCCAATACACAAACCTATTCATCCACCTAAATCCATAACTTAACCTCTCGATTAATATATTATTTAAAATTTATTTTGAGTAGAACTCAACAATTAATGATTCATTAATTTCTTGATTCAATTCTTTTCTTTCAGGCAATCTAATTAATTTAAATTTAAAATCTCCTTCTTCTTTAATTCATGGAGCTAATTCTTTTTTTGATTTACTTTCTAAAATTTGTAAATTTTTTCTTGATTTTTCTTTCAATTCAATCACATCATTAATTTTTACTTGCATTGATGGAATATCTGCTTTATGTCCATTTAATGTAAAATGTCCATGATTTACTAATTGTCTTGCTTGTCTT
>CASDWL010000027.1 GCA_949284615.1 uncultured Mycoplasma sp. | reverse complement strand
ATAATTTATTATTTATCAAAAATAATTATAATTTATTATTTATGATTCAAAATATACCCAAAAGACATTTTTATAATAACAAAGATTATTTCTTAGATTTTGATAAAAAAATAATGATTTTGTCTTCTGAATTACATGAAAAATTATTAAATAAAAAGCTATGGAATAAATTTGGTTTTAAAAAAATTGGTGGTTCGTCTGTTGGCGATGTTTTAGAAGTGGATAAATATAAATCTCAATTCCAAGCATTTTGTAGAATTGCTTGGTGTTCTTTACCAATTTTAGATAAAAAATATGTAAATGCTGGAATTAAAATTGAACCAAAAGTCATTCAAGCCTTAGAAGAAAAATTAAAAACAACAATTGAAACATTTCCTCCTGAAAAATATAATTTTGATTATTTCGAAGGTAAAGATGATGTTATAGGTGGAATTCCTGATGGATATATTAAAGATCAAAAAATTATTATTGAAATTAAAACAACAGGTGAAAAAAATTATGAACAATGAAAACAATTTGGACTTCCTAATGGATATTTAAAACAAGCTCAAATCTATACCTATTTAATGAATGTTGAAAAATTTTGAATTGTTGCAACTTTTTTAAATGAAGAAGATTATAACGATCCTGAAAATTATCCAATAAAAAAAAGAAAATTAAAAAACTATCCATATTTATTAAATAAAGAACAAGTTTTGGATGATATAAAAAAAATTAAAGATTGATATTATAAATATACAAAATTGGGTTGTAGTCCTTCTTGAGATGAAATGAAAGATTCAGATTTATTAGAATATCTAAAATGTGAAAATGAAGAGCAATATATTAATTTATTAGAAAAATGAAAGAATGAAGGTAAATTTGTAGATGAGATTTAATTTTATTTGAAGTTCTTTTTAGTAAATAATCAAAATAAAATAATAATCCATTTATAATAAAAAGTAAAATGTTAGTAAGTAGTGCTTATTCTGATAGAAGATATATGAGAATGATGATGGTAATTGTCATTTATTCATATGAACTTTTTAATGAAAAGATTAATGAAAAAGAAATTTTTGAAAAAGATATAATGAATGATTTGTTTGATTATAATGTATTGAATCATAAAAATCGTGAATCAATTTTTAAAGAACAAATGAAAAGATTTATTAACATTGAAAAAAATTATGATGTTTTTAAGAGAATGATCAATAAATATATTAGAAGTGATTGAACGTGATCAAGAATTGATCCTTTAACAAGAGCAATTTTGTTATGTGCATCAAGTGAATTATGAAATATTGATTTAGGAATCGTTTCTAATGAATATGTGTCTATAGCTAAAGAATTTATCCCTGATGATAAAAGTTACAAATTTATTAATAAAATAATTGATAATATAGGTAAAGAATATTATGAGTTCAAGAAAAAGAAAAATCAAATTATTGCTGAAGCAAAATAAGCAAATGAAGGCATATAAAAATGCAATAAAATCTAAAAATTGTTTTTTTATGATAACAAAAATTTCTAATATTTTTGAATCTACTATTCCTTTTGATGAGTTATATCTACTTGAATTAAATTTAATAGAAAAAATTGATGATCAAAAAAATTGAGAAAAAATATTTTATAATTCCTCTATTTTCTTTAAATTTCCATTTAATCAGTGCGATTGAAAATCATTTGGATTGTTTATGTACTACAATTGAGGTATAGCTACTTTTAAAAAGAATGAAAAAAAGAATACTTCTTTTTATAATTACAATAATTTTAATGAATTAAATGAAATTAAAAGCAAATATTATAATAATTGAATTAATTCTGTTTTAGAAATAAAAGATTTAGATTTTAATATTTATGTTAGAAAGGTTTTATATCTTTTATAATGACTTTATTAGACAAATTATTAGCAATGAATTATGACAAAAAAGTAGCTATTGGTCTTATTATGTCAGGCAAAGTTTTAGTAAATAATGAACCTGTTATATTGCATTCTTTTAAATTAAGTTCTAATGATAATGTAAGAATTAAAGAAAATAAAAAATGAGTAAGTAGAGGTTCATATAAATTATTACATGCTTTAGATTTTTTTTCACTGGATATTAAGAATTATGTATGTCTAGATGTAGGTTCATCTACAGGAGGATTTACTCAAGTTTTGCTTGATAAAGAAGTTAAAAAAGTTTATGCTTTAGATGTTGGTACAAATCAATTAGATTATAGAATTAGATCTAATGAAAAAGTTATATCAATGGAAAATACAAATTTAAAATCAATTAAAAACACAATGTTTAATGAAAAAATAGATCTAGTTTGTTGTGATGTTTCTTTTATAAGTTGCACTGTTTTATTTGATGTTTTAAGTAAAGAAGATATTTTAAATTTCAATAATTTTATAATAGTTTTGATTAAACCTCAATTTGAAGCCAAATATAAAAATGTGGAAAAAGGGGGTTATGTTGATGTTAAATATCATAATGAAATAAATGATTATATTATTAATTATGCCAATAACTTGAATTTTTCTTTCTTAGGGTTAACAACATCTCCTATTAAAGGGAACAAAAGTCATAATATTGAATATTTAGCATTATTTAGAAAGGATTAGAATGAATAACAAAATAGATGATTTTCAAAATATTCGTAATCAGTTTCCAATGTTAAAAAATGATTTGGTTTATTTAGATAGTTCAGCTTTAGTTCAAAAACCAAAGCAAGTTATTAAAGCAATAAATGATTTTTATACTAAGTATTCCATATCAAATAGAACTAGTGATAGCAAACTAGGTATTTTAGTTAATGAAAAGATAGAAAATACAAGAGAAAAAGTAGCTAATCTTTTAAATTGTAAATCTAATGAAATCATTTTTAATTCGGGGACTACAGAAGGTTTAAATTATATTTCGCTATTATTATCTCCAATAGTAAATGAAAATGATGAAATATTAATTTCTAAATACAATCATTCATCTCATATGATTCCTTGAATTGAATTAGCTAAATCTAAAAAAGCTAAAGTTATTTTTTCAGATAATTTAATAGAGAACATTAATGAAAAAACTAAAATTATTGCTTTTACACAATCTAATAATAATTTTCAAAAATCAATTGATATTGAAACATTATATAAAAAAGCAAAAGAATATAATTCATTAATCATTAATGATGCTGCTCAAGCTATAAGTCATGAAAAAGTAGATGCAAAATATTTTGATGCTATAGCTTTTAGTTCTAATAAATTATTTGGACCAACAGGATTAGGAATTTTATTCATTGATGAAAATTTATTAAGTAAATTGGAATCAAAAAAATATGGTGGTGGAGCTGTTGAAAATATTAATAAAAATGGAGAATGAAACAGAAAAAAATCAATAATTCAGCATGAAGCTGGAACTCTTAATTTATCTGGAATATTTGGTTTTTATGAAGCTTTAGTTTTTTTTGAAAATATTGATAAAAAATTAATGCAAAAATATTTAGAGAATCTAAGTATTTATGCTCATAAAGAATTATCAAAAATTAAAGATGTAATTGTATTATCAAATCCTAAAGATTTCATAATACTTTTTGAAATCAAAAATATAAGTGCTCAAGATATTTCATCTTATTTAGGTCACAAAAATGTTTATGTAAGAAGTGGCTGATTCTGTGCTCAATATTTAAAATATGTCCATAGTAATCCAACTATTAGAGTATCATTACATATTTATAATAATAAAAATGATATTGATATTTTGTGTGATTTATTAAAGAAAAAGGAGGACTATCTTGACTTTATATAGTGAAAATGAAAAAAGAAAAATAATAATGGATTATTATATAAATCCTAGAAATCGTGTTGAAGATTTTGCAAACAAAAATTATCAAAAAAAATATTTGCATTCATTATCATGTGTAGACGAAATCACATTATTTTATAATGATCAAAAAAATGATTGAAAATTTGTAGCAAATGGATGTGTTATTTTTCTTTCTTCATGTGAAATATTTATTGAAAAAATAAAAGATATGGGTTTTGAAAAAAAAGATCAATTAATTGAAATATATGAAAAATTAATAAATAACCCAAAAAGTGTTAATGATAATGAAATAAATACTTTAGATAAATTGACTGTTTATGAAAATGTTCATAAACATTTGAATCGAAAAGAATGTGCATTAATGATATCTAAAATTTTTAAAGATATTTAAAATCTTTTTATTATTTACTTGGCAAATTCGATTTTGTATTATTTTCTTCTTTAATTGAGGATATAATAGTGTTTTTAATTTTGCTTACAAAAATAATTGATGGTATTCAACCCAACATGAATAAAAATAATGTTAATACTCCACATATAACTTTAATATTATTTAATTCATCATTTTTTCAATCAAAAAATAATATGTAGATAAAATTCATAATATTAAACATTGAACAAATAATCATTGTGATAATTGTTATATATTATATATAACAATATAACAGAGATTACCAAGCTTGCAGTAGGGTTATTTGCTACAAAAATTGTTATAAAAGATATTAAAATAATTAAAAAAATATGTAAAATGAATGCAATTATATTTATTTTGTTAATTATGCTTATGTATTTTATTCTTAATTTTATTTTATTTTCCATATAAAGAATCCTTTTAATCGGCATTTTTAAATTATTAAATTATATATAAATAACAAATAAACAGAAATTATTTTATAAAGTTACCAAAATGAATACCGATAAATAAAAAACCAGAGATTTCTCCCTGGT